>NZ_JBEXUS010000083.1:0-37560 GCF_040614455.1 Nocardia sp. NPDC005978 | reverse complement strand
GGCCCCCCCCCCCCCCCGGCGGCAACCCCACCCGGGGCCGGTCCCCCCGGGCCGCCGGCCCCCCCGCCCCCCAACCCACCCCCGCCCCCCCCCCCCAACCATTGCCCCCCGCGGGCCGGATATCTCTCGGGTCCGATCGGGACCTAGGTGAACGCACCCACCGGATGGCTCAGCAGCTGCGCGCAGCGCAGCAGGCCCAGGTGGCTGTACGCCTGCGGGTGGTTGCCCAGCGAGCGTTCGGCGACCGGGTCGTACTCCTCGGACAGCAGGCCGGTCGGGCCCGCCACGTCCACGAGCTGGGCGAAGAGCGCCTCGGCGTCCTCTCGCTTGCCGATCAGCAGGTAGGCCTCCACCAGCCAGGCCGCGCACAGGTGGAAACCGCCCTCGCCGCCGGGCAGCCCGTCGTCGTGGTGGTACCGGTACACGGTCGAGCCGCTGCGGAGTTCGGCTTCGGTGGCCACCACGGTGGCGGCGAAGCGCGGATCCTGCGGATCGATGAGCCCGCTGAGGCCGATGTGCAGGGTGGCCGCGTCCAGATCGGTGCCCTCGTAGGCGGCGGTGTAGGACTGGACCTCTTCGTTCCAGCCCTCGACCTTGACCTCGTCGGAGATGGTGTCGCGCAGCTTCTCCCACTCCGGGTCGACGGTCCGCCCGAACTGGCGGCCGAGGGTGATCGCCCGGTCGGCGGTGAGCCAGCCCATGACCTTGGAGTAGACGTGATGCCGCGGGTTGCCGCGGATCTCCCAGATGCCGTGGTCGGGTTCGCGCCAGCGCCGCTGTACGGCCGAGACCATGGCGTGCACCAGATCCCAGTCCGCGTCCGGCAGCGCCTTGGCCGGATCGGTGATGCCCTTGCGCTCGCGGGCGGTCGCGAGCTGGGAGATCAGATCCACGATGGGCCCGAACACGTCCAGCTGGACCTGCATGTTCGCCGCGTTGCCGACCCGGACCGGCCGCGATCCGGCGTAGCCGGGCAGCTGGTCGATGACGGCCTCGGGCGGCAGGGTTTCGCCGTAGAGGGTGTAGAGCGGGTGCAGCCGCTCGGGCCCGGGCAGCGTCTCGAGGACGCGGTGGGTCCAGGCGAGCAGTTCCTCGGCCTCGCCGAGCGAGCCGAGCGATACCAGCGCGGACGCGGTGAGTGAGGCGTCGCGCAGCCAGCAGTAGCGGTAGTCCCAGTTGCGCACGCCGCCGATGTCCTCGGGCAGCGAGGTCGTCGCCGCGGCCATGATGGAGCCGGACGGCGCGTGCACCAGTCCACGCAGGGTGAGCGCGGACCGCTTCATGAGATCGGGCTTGAGCGGCGGCAGTTCCAGCGTGCTCGCCCAGTCGGCCCAGTACCGCTCGGCGAGCCGCCGGCGATCACTCTCGGGCGTCATGCACGGCGCGAGATCAGAGGTGCCGCACCGCATTTCGAGCACCACCGGACCCTGGCTCGGGTCCACGACCGCGCGTGCGGTGTGGTGGTTGCCGTCGTCGATGATCTCCCATTCCACGCCGGGGGAGCGCAGCACGATCGGATCGTTGGTGCCCTGCACCCGCAGGCCGGACGGATCGCGCACGATACGCACCGGCACCTGGCCGAATTCCGGTCGGGGAGCGAAGGTTACGACCGCCTTGGCGTCACCGCTGATGACCCGGGTCAGGTCGGTGCGCTCGGCCACCACGTCGTGCGGCAGATAATCCACCACCGACAAACTGGACCAACGGGTTTCGACGGTCATGGTGCCGTCGATGTACCGCTGCGAGAGCGGCAGCCCGGTGCGTTCGGGCGCGATGGTGAAGTGGCCCGCGCCGGGTCCGCCGAGCAGGTGCGCGAACACCGCCGCCGAATCCGGTTCCGGATGGCACAGCCAGGTGATGGTGCCGTCCGGGGTGACCAGCGCCTTGGTGCGCGGGCTGGCGAGCATCGTGAGCCGCTCGATGCGGGGCGCGCTGGCGCCGGCGAGCCAGGTGCGCCGCTCCTCCAGCAGGAAGGCCAGCGCCTTGGACACCTCCTCGGTGCTGGCGACCCGGTGCTTTGCCAGCGAGTCGCCCTCGCCGACCTTGATGCCCACGTCGGGCCCGGACAGGCGTTTGAACGCCTTCTCGTCGGTGACGTCGTCACCGATGAAGACCGCCGCGGACGCGCCCTGCTGATGCCGGACGATGTCCAGCGCCGCGCCCTTGTCGGTTTCGATCACCGCGAGTTCGATGACCTCTTTGCCCTCGGTCGTCTGCACGCCGACCCAGCTGGCCGCACCCTGGCGGACCTGAACCAGTGCGCGACGGCCGATTTCGGGGCTGGCGTTGCGCACGTGCAGTGCGACGCTGGCGGGTTTGATCTCGACCGTGGCGCCCGGGTTGTCCTGGGCGACCTGGGTCAGTGTCGACTGCACTTCCTGCAGTAGCTGTTTGGCGTCGTTGTCGATGGCGTGCACGAAGCCGACGTCGAATTCGGATCCGTGGCTGCCGATGAGTTGCACCTCGACGGGCAATCGGGACAGTGCTGCGAGATCTCGCAGCGCGCGGCCGGAGATGACGGCCGCGGTGGTACCGGTGAGTCCGGAGAGCGCGCGCAGCGCGTTCACGGACTCCCTATGGGGATAGGCCTTCGTGGGGTCGGAGACGATGGGCGCGATCGTCCCGTCGTAGTCCGAAGCGACGAGCAGCCGTGGCACGCGGGCGACAGCCGCCAACGCACGGCGCAGTTCCAGTGGCAAATCCTGTGCGCTCACGCATCCAACCTATTGATCGGAGGAGTTTCTTCAGGGCGAGCGTGACTCTACTGGGTGTTGATTGCCCGCTCGTTTTGACGGTGATACATAGCGTTTACAAGACGCTTGCGCACCGTTCATTCGATGTCCGATTTCCGCTCGTGCGCCCCGGCTTTCGTGGCCGTGACCAGTCACGTTCCGGAACGACGAAGGAGGGCCGACCCTACCCCGCGGGGTGGGTGACCCTCCTGTCATACGTGCGAAAGCCCGGGTTGCGTTCGCCCCGGGGTGATCTCGCTTACTTCTTGTCGCCGATGAGCAGATCGACGGTCAGCTCGAGGCGTTCGGTGACATCGGTGGCCGAGGCCCGCCGCGTCAGCCAGGCAACCAGATTCGAGAGCCACACGTCGCTGATGACGCGGGCGATGGCGAGCTGGCGATCATCGGGCGTCTCGTCGGACAGCGCGCGGGCGAAGAAGCGGTCCATCACCTTGCCGACGCGATCGACCTCCGCGGCCGCGGAGGCGTCGGCGAACATGAACGCTCGCGTCATGGCCTCGGTCAGCAGTGGATCGCGCTGCATGGCGCGGGTGATCTGGTGCAGCATCAGGTGCATGCGCTCGCGCGGGTCGTTGCCCGGCAGCGGCTTGCGCCGGCCCTCCAGCTGCTCGAACTCGCGGGCGAGGGCGGAGACCAGCAGGTGCACCTTGGACGGGAAGTACCGGTACAGGGTGCCCACGGCGACGTCGGCGCGCTCGGCGACCGCGCGCATCTGCACCGCGTCGTAGCCGCCCTTGGAGGCCAGCGCGAGTGTGGCGTCGAGGATGCGTTTGCGCCGGTCACGCTGGGCGGCGGAACTCAGATCCTCCTCGCTCAGCGTGGTGGCGGGCGCGGTGCGCGCGGCGGCAACCCCGTCGGCAGCCTGCGATCGGGAGGGACTGGCCATCGGTTGAGAGTCCTTTCCTGCACGAATCGTTCGGTGCACTCACCCAGCGTCGGCTGGCTACGAGTTCGTACCAGCCGGGCGGCGCTTGACTTACGCCCGGCTCGAACATTAGAACATGTTCTAGGAGTGGAAGTCACCCCAGAAAGGCGGTATGGAGTGTGACCATAGCCACCACTGACGAGCATAAAGCCGTTCAGGAGTCCATGCGCGGATGGGCGGCGTCGGTGCGCCCAATTGCAACAATGCGTTCCGGTGGGCCCGACTATTGGCGCGAATACTGGTCGCGTCTGGCCGATCTCGGAATTTTCCGGGTCGCGGTGCCGGAGGAAGCCGGGGGCGCCGGTTGTTCGGTCGGCGATCTCGCTGTCCTGGTGGAGCAGGCGGCGCACGATCTGGTCGGCGGACCGGTACTCACCACGGCGCTCGCCGGCCTCGTTGCCGGGGAGATGCTCGACGAGAATACGCCGTGCGGTGTCGCCCTCGGGGGCGAAATCGCGATATCGGCGGGTGAATCGGGCCTCACCCTGACGGGGGTCTGGGATTCGGTGCCCGGCGCGGCGCCCGGAACCGCCGTTCTGGTGCCCGTGCGTGATGGCGACCGTGCGCTCTGGTGTCTGGTCGACGCCGGGACCGCCGGGCTGACCATCGAGCCGCTGGACACCATCGACCGCAGCGTGCCGCTCGCCCGCGTCGAATGCGCGAATGTTGCTGTGGCGCCGGATCACATCTTCGAGCCCGCCAACTCGGTCCTGGACATCGCCGCCACGCTGGCCGCCGCCGAGGCCGCCGGAATTGCCGGCTGGTGTCTGGAGACCGCGACCGAATACGCCAAGGTGCGTGAACAATTCGGTCGAAAGATCGGCGAATTCCAAGCGGTGAAACACATTTGCGCGTGGATGCTGTGCCGCGCCGAACAAATTCGCGCCGTGGCGGCCGACGCCGCTGCCGCCGTCGACAGTGGAAGCGCGGAACTGCAGTTGTCCGCGGCCGTCGCACTGGCGATCGCATTGGACGCCGCGGTCGAAACCGCCAAGGATTGCATTCAGGTCCTGGGTGGAATCGGTTTCACCTGGGAGCACGACGCCCACCTGTATTTGCGCCGGGCCACCGCGACGCGGCAGTTGCTGGGCGGTTCCGCGCACTGGCGGGCACGGGTCACCGAGCTCACCGTCGCGGGTGTGCGCCGGACCGTCGGACTGGACCTGACCGCCGACGGCGATGCGGGCGAACCCAATTGGGACGCCGTGGGTTCCAGCGCCGAGGAGGCCGCGGTACTGGCCGGCGAACTGGCGAAGATCGCGGCGCTCTCCGGCGGCGAGCAGCGCAACGCGCTCGCCGAGGCCGGTCTGCTGGCCTCGCACTGGCCCGCGCCGTACGGCCGGGGCGCGGGCCCGATCCAGCGCACCTGGCTCGACGACCAGATTCGCAAGGCGGGCATCGAACTGCCTGAGCTGGCCATCGCGAACTGGGCCATTCCCACACTGCTGCAGTGGGGTTCGCCCGAGCAGATCGAGCGCTACGCGCTGCCCACGCTCACCGGCGAGGTCATCTGGTGCCAGCTGTTCTCCGAACCGGGCGCCGGTTCTGACCTGGCGGCGCTGCGCACGGTCGCCGAGCGGGTCGAGGGTGGCTGGACGCTGCGCGGCCAGAAGGTCTGGACCTCGCTGGCGCACGAGGCCACCTGGGGCATCTGCCTGGCGCGCACCGATGCGAGCGCGCCCAAGCATCGCGGCATCAGCTACTTCCTGGTGGACATGAAGAGCGCCGGTATCGACATCCGGCCGCTGATCGAGATCACCGGCGAGGCGCGCTTCAACGAGGTCTTCCTGGACGACGTGTTCGTTCCGGACGACTGTTTGGTCGGGGAGCTGGGCAACGGGTGGAAGATCGCCCGTTCCACGCTCTCGGCCGAACGGGTCGCCATGGGCGGCAAGGGAATCGGCGCGGAGCTGGAGGCGTTGATCGCCGCCGCCCCGAAGTCCGGTCCCGGCGCCGAATTGGTGGCCGACCGACTCGGCGGCCTGGTCGCCGAATCGATAGCTGGAACGTTGCTAGATGCGCGCGCAGCGCAGAAGCTGCTGTCCGGCGGAGACCCGGGTCCGCAGAGCAGCGTACGCAAACTGGTCGGTGTCCGACACCGTCAGGCGGTCGCCGAATTTGCCGTTGAAGTGGCTGGCGCGGCGGGTGCCCTGGAAACCGATGTGGTGAAAGAATTCCTGCTCACGCGCTGTTTGTCCATCGCGGGCGGTACCGAGCAGATTCTTTTGACCGTCGCCGGTGAACGAATTCTCGGGCTGCCGCGCGAGTCGCACGGCTAGTCCACACCTCAACGGGAGCATTGCATTGGACTTCACCAGGGACGAGAGCCAGGACGCTGTCGCCGAGGTTGTCGTAAGTTTGCTAGAACGTGAAAGCGCGCGTGATATCGCCCTCTGGCCGGTGTTCGCGGGCAGTGGTCTGCTGGCCGTTCCGCTACCGGAGCGCTTCGGCGGCGACGAGATGGGCTTGCTCGAGGTGTCGGCCATGCTCACCGAGCTCGCCACCGACGCGGTCCAGATTCCGGCCCTGAGCACGCTGGCCTTCGGCGTGCTGCCGCTGCTGGCCGCCGGTATCCCGGATGCCTTGGCGGAGAAGGTGTTTCCGGCCGTGGCCGAGGGAGCGGTGCTGACCGCCGCGCTGCACGAGGCGGGCGCGCCGTTCACCGAGAAGCCGGAGACCACCGCGGTGTCCGAGGGCGCCACGGTGCGCATCACCGGAACCAAGGTCGCGGTGCCCTACGCGGGCACCGCGCGCTGGATCCTGGTGCCCACAGACTCCGGGCTCGCCGTCGTGGACGGCGAGGCGGCGGGCATCGTCAAGACCGCGGGGCCGACTTCCGATGGGGTGCCCGAGTTCTCGGTGCGCTTCGAGGGCGTGTCGATTCCGGCCGAGCAGCTGCTGCCCGGCGGTATCGCCGATCTGCACCGGCTGGCCGTGGCGGGCATCGGCGCGGTCGCGGACGGCCTGCTCAAGGGCGTCCTCGCCCTGACCGCGGAGCACGTGCGCACCCGCGAGCAGTTCGGCCGTCCGCTGGCCGAGTTCCAGGCCGTCGCGCAGCAGATCGCCGACGTGTACGTGGTCTCGCGTACGCTGCACGCGGCCGCGGCCTCCGCCAATTGGGCACTGGCGCAGGACGAGACCGGCGCTGAACACCGCGAGCGCACCGACGACGATCTCGACGTGCTCGCCTACACGGTGGCCTCGGAGCTGCCGGCGGCCATGCAGAAGTGTCATCACCTGCACGGTGGCCTGGGCGTCGATATCACCCACCCCCTGCACCGCTACTACTCACAGGCCAAGGACATCGCGCGCTGGCTGGGCGGCGAATCGTTCCGGCTGGACCGTTTGGGAGCCAGATGTTCATCGAACTGACCGCCGAACAGCGCGGTTTGCGGGACGAATTGCGTTCGTACTTCACCAGTCTCGTCACTCCCGAAGAGGAGGCCGAGATGCTGGTGAACCGGCACGGCGATGCCTATCGCGCCGTCGTCAAGCGCATGGGCGCGGACGGCAAGCTGGGCGTCGGCTGGCCGAAGGAGTTCGGCGGGCAGGGTTTCGGCCCGCTCGAGCAGCAGATCTTCTACAACGAGGCGGTGCGCGCCGACGTGCCCGTCCCGCTGGTGACGCTGCTGACCGTCGGCCCGGCCCTGCAGACCTACGGCTCCGAGGAACAGAAGAAGAAGTTCCTGCCCGGAATCCTCACCGGTGACGTGCATTTCGCGATCGGCTACTCCGAGCCGGACGCGGGCACCGACCTGGCGGCGCTGCGCACCAGCGCGGTCAAGGACGCCAACGGCGACTGGATCGTCAACGGGCAGAAGATTTTCACCACCGGCGCCCACGAGGCCGACTTCGTCTGGCTGGCCGTGCGCACGGGCACGGTGGAATCGCGGCACCGCGGCATCACGATCCTGATCGTGGACACCAAGGATCCGGGGTACTCCTGGACCCCGATCATCACCGCGGACGGCGCGCACCACACCAACGCCACCTACTTCGACAATGTGCGCGTACCCGCGAACATGATCGTCGGGCAGGAGAACGGCGGCTGGAAGCTCATCACCACCCAGCTCAACCACGAGCGGGTGGGCCTGGGCCCGTCCGGCAAGATCGAGCAGCTCTACGAGCGCACGCGCGACTGGGCGCAGGCCAACGGCGTGCTCGGGGAGACCGATGTGCGGCGCTCGCTGGGCCGCCTGCACGCGATGGTGCGGCTGAACGAACTGCTGAACTGGCAGGTTTCCTCCAATATGGAGCGCCCGGACGCCGATCCGGCCGATGTCATCGCCGACGCCTCCGCGACCAAGGTGTTCTCCACCGAGGCGCTGCAGGAGGCCGGGCGCCTCGCCGAGGAGATCGTGGGCCGCTACGGCGACCCGGCCGAGCCGGCCACCGCCGAGCTGCTGGTGTGGCTGGACCGCCGCACCAAGCAGAACCTGGTGGTGACCTTCGGCGGCGGCGTCAACGAGGTGATGCGTGAGCTGATCGCCCAGATGGGCCTGCGGTTGCCGCGGGTGCCGCGCTAGTTCGCGAAGGAGTGAGCGTGAGTAAGAGTTTCACGGCCGACGAGATCCGCGACGGCCTGGAGAAGATCAAGGCCGACGGCGAGTCCGCGCCCCGCGCGGGCCGCGATCCGATCAATCAGCCCATGATCAACAACTGGGTCGAGGCGCTGGGCGACGCGAACCCGATCTACGTGGACGAGGCCGCCGCGCGGGCGGCCGGGCATCCCGGCATCGTGGCGCCGCCGGCCATGGCCCAGGTGTGGACCATGCTGGGCCTGGGCGGTATTCGCGCCGACGACGACCCGATGACCCGCACCAACGATCTGTTCGACGCGGCCGGGTTCACCTCCGTGGTCGCGACCAACTGCGAGCAGGTCTACCACCGCTACCTCGAGGTCGGCGAGCAGGTCACGGTGCGCTCGAGCATCGGGGACATCGTGGGCCCCAAGAAGACCGGGCTCGGCGACGGCTGGTTCACGACCTACCTCACCAACTGGTACGTGGGCGACGAGCTCGTCACCGAGATGAAGTTCCGGATGCTGAAGTTCGCGCCCGGGACCGGAAAAACTGCTGCCCCCGCGGATTCCGGTGCGGTGCCGGCCGAGGATCTCGCCAAGCGGGTGCGGCCGACGGTCTCCAAGGACACCGAATTCTTCTGGGACGGCGTCAAAGCCGGCGAGCTGCGCATTCAGCGGCGGCCCGACGGCTCGCTGCAGCATCCGCCGGTTCCGGCGCTGTGGCAGGACCACACCGAGCAGAGCGACTACGTCGTGGCCTCCGGGCGCGGCACCGTCTTCAGTTTCGTGGTGCACCACGCGCCGCGCGTGCCCGGACGGCAGCTGCCGTACGTGGTCGCGCTGGTCGAGCTGGAGGAGGGCGTGCGCATGCTCGGTGAGCTGACCGGCGTCGATCCGGCCGAGGTCGAGATCGGGATGGCTGTCGAAGCCGGGTTCCTGCAGCTCGACGAGGACAACACCGTGCCGTACTGGAAGGCCGTCAAATGACCACAGTCGAGTTGTCGGCCATCGAGGTCGGAACAACGTTGCCGGAGTTGGTGATTCACGCCGACACCACGTTCATCGTCTCGACGGCGCTGGCCACCCGGGATTTCCAGGACGTGCACCACGACCGGGACAAGGCGCTGGCTCGCGGGTCCAAGGACATCTTCGTCAACATCCTGACCGACACCGGTCTGGTGCAGCGGTTCGTGACCGACTGGGCCGGGCCGAGCGCCCGCGTGAAGTCGATCGCGCTGCGCCTGGGCGTGCCGCTGTACGCGGGGGACACCCTGACGTTGTCGGGCACGGTCGCGGCCGTGGACGGCGCGGACATCACCATCGATGTGGTCGGCAAGGATTCGCTCGGCGATCACATCACGGCGAAAGCCGTTATCTCCCTGAAGGAGGCGCAGTGAGTGGCCTGAGCCGCGCCGCCGCGATCGTCGGCATCGGCGCGACCGACTTCTCCAAGGACTCCGGCCGCAGCGAGCTGCGCCTGGCCGCCGAGGCGGTCACGGCCGCCCTGGCCGACGCCGGTCTCACCGCCGCCGACGTGGACGGCCTGACGACCTTCACCATGGACACCAATACCCAGGCCGCCGTGGCGCGCGCCGCGGGCATTCCGTCCCTGAAGTTCTTCAGCAACATCCCGTTCGGCGGCGGCGCGGCCGCGGCGACCGTGCAGCAGGCCGCCATGGCGGTCGCGACCGGTGTGGCGGATGTCGTTGTGGCGTACCGCGCGTTCAACGAGCGCTCCGGAAATCGCTTCGGGCAGTTCGCCACTCACCTGGCGACCGGCAATCCGAGTTCGTCCGGTGTGGACAACGGCTTCTCCTACACCCACGGCCTGGGCACCCCGGCCGCGCAGGTGGCGATGGTGGCCCGGCGCTACATGCACGTATACGGGGCGCGCAGTGAGGATTTCGGCCGCATCGCGGTCGCCGACCGCAAGCACGCGGCGGTGAATCCGGCGGCGCACTTCTACGGCAAGCCGATCACCCTCGAGGAGCACCAGGCGTCCCGCTGGATCGCCGAGCCCCTGCACCTGCTGGACTGCTGCCAGGAGACCGACGGCGGCGTGGCGATCGTGGTCGTCTCGGCCGAGCGCGCGAAGGATCTGCCGAACAAGCCGGCCCTGATCGCCGGTGCGGCACAGGGTTCCGGTGCGGACCAGTACGTGATGACCAGCTACTACCGCGACGGCATGTCCGGCCTCCCGGAAATGAAACTGGTAGGCGACCAGCTCTGGTCCCAGAGCGGCCTCCGCCCCGAGGACATGCAGGCCGGGATCCTCTACGACCACTTCACCCCCTTCGTCCTGATGCAGCTGGAGGAACTGGGCTTCTGCGGTCGCGGCGAGGCCAAGGACTTCATCGCCGACGGCGCGATCGAGCTCGGCGGCCGCCTCCCCCTGAACACCCACGGCGGTCAGCTCGGCGAGGCTTACATCCACGGGATGAACGGCATCGCCGAGGGCGTCCGCCAGATCCGCGGGACGTCCGTGAACCAGGTCCAGGGCTTGGAGAACATCGTGGTGACCGCCGGCACCGGCGTCCCGACCTCGGGCTTGGTGCTCACCACGAACTGAGCCGAGCCGCGCGAATGCCTGAGTGGACACGTTGCCGCTCAGGCATTTTCGTGTTCGAGGCTCCTCGTCACCACGGCACGCTTCAGTCCACGCTGCCGGAAGGTGCGACCCAGACCTGGGACTGCCGGGTCACGGCGGCTATGTGTTCGAAATCGGCGTCGTAGTGGACCAGAACGGCGCCGTGGTACTCGGCCACCGCCGCGGTCAACAGATCGACGATGCCCGCGGCTCGGTGTAAACCCTGGCGGGCCATCAGTTGTTGCACTTCCCGGGCGCGGTCGGCGATGGCCTCGTTGATCGGCAGGTTGATGTACATGGCGCGGCGGCGCTGTGCGATGTTCTGCACGTCGGCGAGGTTTCGGCCCGAGTAGCCCGCTTCCAGGTCCACCGTCACGCAGGTCGCTGCGGCTCGGTCCGCGATGAGGCCGGTCAGGACATTGCGCACGGACTCGTGGCGCAATCGTGCTGCCGCGGAGGTGTCGATCAGATGCAGCCGCAACGGTGTGGGGTCGGTCAACGGCGAGCCTTGCGCATGACTTCCGGATCGCCGATGTCCGGTCCGACGCCGAAGCCGTACGGGTCATCGAGCACCTGCTCTATCCGCCGCCGGCGCTGCGCCACGAACTCCAGTGCCGCGTTGACCGTGTCCTTCTTCGTGGTCGTCCCGAGTTCCTTGGCCGCCAGCGCCAGCGCTTCGTCGTTCAGGTCGATCATGGTTTTCATATGTCTCATGATATGTCTCCGGCAATATACTCAGCAATATTGCTGGAGGATTCGGGGCGACGGACCTGGTGGATGGGTTACCGGCGGTGGAAGAGGCGGTAGAGGTTGAAGTCGTAGCCCCAGCCGAAGGTCTTGGGGGTGAGGAAGCGGGGGTCGTCGGGATTCCACCAGCGGGCCTTCGTGCGGGCCAGGGTGGGGCGGCGCCAGTCGTAGGGCATGCCGAGGAAGTGGCCCTGGGGATCGGGGGGTGGCACGCGGCCGGAGTCGGGTTCGGTCATGAGGCCAGTTAACAACGGTTCGGCGGGGCGGGGGTGGAACCGCGTGGTGGGGATGTCACACCTCGGCGGGGTGCGTCGTCCTTCTCGTGAACAGGGATTCACACCGTTGGAAGGACACGACCATGAACACCGCTTACCACGTCGTCGGGGTTGTCGCCGCTCTCTGGATCGGGTTCTCGGCGTACTCGATCGTCACCAAGCAGGCGTTTGTTGCCGAGCCGCTCGTCGAGTACGGCGTGCCGGGGAGCTGGTGGAACTGGCTGGGGCTGGCCAAGGCGGCCGGGGCGCTGGGGCTGATCGTGGGGTTCTTCGTGCCGGCCGTGGGGATCGCGGCGGCGATCGGGTTGATCCTGTACTTCGCCGGGGCGGAGATCACCATCCTGCGGGCGCGGTCGTACAAGACGCTGCCGTTCCCGCTGCTGTACATGATTCCGGCCATCGCCACGCTGGTGCTGCAGCTCGCGGTGTGAGGGGTGCGAAGTTTCGCCAGGGGATGTCGTGCCCGGCCGGTGGGCGTAGTTTGGGAGATGGCCGGGCACGGGAAGGGGCTGGGGATGATTCAGGATCGATTCAGAGACATTGCGGCGGTGGATGGTTCGCTCATTTACGGGCCGCCGCACGAGACCGCAGACGGGGCCACCATCATTACCGTCACCGGGACCGGTGGGTTCTTCCGGCCGCGGCCGCGCCCGCTCGGGGTGTTCGTGGTGCACGGGGGTGAGGTGACCTGGGAGCCCGCGACCGACAAACAGCTGGTCGCGTTGCTGGGTGTGCTGACGGGGTTGATCGCGGCCGCCTTCGCGACCGGCGCGATGCTACGCAGGCCGCCGTGGCCGGATATTCGGATCACCAGCAACAGCTGAGGAATCGCGCCGCGCGCACCGCACTCGAACCCGCGCGCACGTCTCGCGCCCGGTACTCCGGGGCTGCATGCCCGGGCCGCTGCGGTCGATGAGCCACTGTGCGAGCCGGCAGGAATGTGGGTCAGCGGCAGCGTCGTTTTCCGCGCCGGCGCGCGTGGTTGTAGAACTTCGCCGCTCTACTCGTGCGCGCGGAGTTGGATTGTCAGCACACGGGTGAGCTGCCGCCGGCTTTCCGGTGTACCCGGGACGAGAGTTGTTCTCGCGCCTGCGAATCGGTCGAAGACCAGGCCCTCGATAACCGCGATGAAATCGGCCGCGGCCTCGGCGGGGGATCGGGAGCCGAGAGCTCGGTAGAGCTCGGTCGCATGCCGATGCGAGAACAGGCAGCCGACCAGCTTCGCGTGCAACTCTTCGTCGCCCTGTAGCTCGATGATCAGTGCGTGCCGGACTATCAGGTGATTGCGGCGTTGTGCCAGTAGGCGATCCAGCCAGTCGGCGATACCGAGCGCGAGCGCCGGAATATCGATGTCGCCGGACGTGCTGTCACCCGGCGTGCCGCCACCTGATCGGCTGTTGCTCGGCCCGCTGACGCTCGGCTCGGTTCCCGGCGACGTGCCGGCTCCCGGCGCGATACCGGGCACCCGGAGCGCCTCGCCCGCGGCCGCGAAATCGGAGCGCGAGCGCAGGGCTATGTGATCCACGATCGCTTCGATGAGAGCACGTTTGGTGCGGAAGTAGTACGACGTCGAACCCGGGGGCAGCTCGAGCGCGGTGTCGAGCGCACGGTGGGTGAGGGCGCGCAGCCCCTGTGCGGCAACGAGATCGATGGCGCTGTCCACGATGCGGGTGCGCCGATCGAGTGTGGAGGTGGTCACCTTCGCTCCTCTGCGGGGTCGTAATCCTCTACAACTATAGAGGATACTCTACGGACGTAGAGGAACGGAGGCAGTGATGGACACCCGGGCGATCGTTCTCGACCCCGATCAGCGCGTTGCCGCGGATCGGCTCGCCGCGCTGGCCCTTGCCGCGGGCTGGAGCCGAACCGGAACCGGGGGAGTGGGCCAACGTCTTTCCGGCCTGTTCGGCCACCGCCTCGCCCGGCCGCACGCACACCCCGCCCGCACACGCCGCACCTCCGCCCCGCGCGGCCTCTACCTGCACGGCGGCCCCGGCCGCGGCAAGACCATGCTCATGGACCGCTTCCTGGCCGGGGTCGACCCGACACGCGCCCGCCGCTTCCACTTCCACGGCTTCTATGCCCGGCTGAACGCGGCCATCCACGAACACGGCGACGTCGACGCCGCCGCCCTCGCCCTGCTCGGGGATGCCGAGCTCATCTGCTTCGACGAATTCCACGTGCACGACAGCGGCGACGCGCGCCTGGTCGCCCGCCTGCTGGAACTGCTGTTCGCCCGCCCCGTCACCCTGGTGCTGACCTCGAACTACCCGCCCCGCGAACTACTCCCGAACCCGCTGTTCCACACCATGTTCGAGCCGACCATCGACCTCATCCTCGAACACCTGGACGTGCTGCCGGTGAACGGCCCCGTCGACTACCGCACCCTGGGCGACCGCACCACCGGCTTCGCGGCCGGCCGCTACATAGTCGGTCCCTGCCCCCTGACCGGGCACGCCGAGGTGCCCATCGCCCACCGCACCCTCACCGCGCGGGCAGCCGGAACCGACTCCCTCACGGTCGATTTCGCCGATCTCTGCGGCATCCCGGTCGCCGCCGCGGATTACCTGCCCCTGTGCGAGCGCTACCGCCACTGGACCGTCTGCGCCGTCCCCGACCTGACCACGGTGGACGCCGAATGGGTCATGCGCTTCGTGAACCTGGTCGACATCCTCTACGACGCCGACCTGGACCTGACCCTCTATGCCGACGTCCCCCGCTCCGCCCTCGGCACGCAGGTGTCCCGCGTCCCCGACCTCTACCGCACCCTCAGCCGACTCGGCGAGTTGACGCCCGAGCCGGCGGCCGCCACCCGATAGGCCGCTCGCTTCGCGAACCCGCAGCCAACGGCCGGCGGGGACCGGCGCACAACCGCCCGGCGACGCCCGGGTGAACCGGCCGACCAGATCGACGCGCGGGATTCATGTCCCGTCAACGCGGACGGGGTCTTTCGTTGCGGGCCGCTTTCTACCGTGCTGGAGGAGGCAGCACCGAACCGGAGGGGACCGATGCGAATCCGCGAACAGCAGGCCCGGCACTTCCAGGGTTCCGGCGGCCGGAATCCGAGCGTCCCGGGCGTCCGGCTCCGGGTACTGGTCGTCGCCGAGTCCTTTCTTCCCCAGGTCAACGGCGTCACCAATTCCGTTCGCCGGGTGCTCGATCACCTGGCCGCCAAGGGCCACGAGGCGGTGCTGGTCGCGCCCACCGGGCCACCCAAGTACGCGGGTTTCCGCGTCCACGTGGTGCGGGGGGCGCGACTTCCCTTCTACCGAGACTTTCGCATAGGTCTCGAGACCCGGCGCCGATTGCGCCGGATCATGCGGGAATTCGAGCCTGACGTGGTGCACATCGCCTCCCCGGCCACCCTGGGCTATCAGGCCGCGCGGGTGGCGGGCGAACTCGACGTCCCCACGGTGGCCATCTACCAGACCGATCTGGTCGGCTTCGCCGAACGCTACGACCTGCCGGGCGGGGCGCGCACCATGGCCGCGCTCACCCGCCGCATCCACCTTCAGGTGGATCGCACCCTGGCCCCGTCCACCGCGAGCCTGCGCCAGCTGGAGCTGATGGGTATCCCCGGCCTGGCGCGCTGGCCGCGCGGGGTCGACCTGGAGCAGTTCGGTCCCTTCCGCCGCTCGGCGGAACTGCGAGAACGCCTCGCGCCCAACGGCGAAACCCTCGTGGGTTACGTCGGCCGCCTGGCCCCGGAGAAGGAACTCGAACTCCTGGCCCATCTGCGACCGCTGCCCGGCGTGCGCCTGGTCGTGGTCGGCGGCGGCCCGGAGGAGAAGCGGCTGCGCAAACTGCTGCCGGGCGCGGCCTTCCTGGGCGTGCTGCACGGGGACGAGCTGGGCGCGGCCTACGCCTCGCTCGACGTCTTCGTGCACACCGGCAGGCACGAAACCTATTGTCAGGCCGCCCAGGAGGCGCTGGCCTCGGGCGTGCCGGTGGTCGCGCCGCGCTCGGGCGGCCCCATCGACGTGGTCGACCCCGGGGCCGGATTCCTGTACCCCCCGGGCGATGCCGCTGCCCTGGTGGACCACGTGCGCCGCCTGGTGGACGATCCGCGCCTGCGGGAGCGGACCGCCGTCGCGGCACAGCGCAGTGTGCGCGACCGATCCTGGTCCGCCGTCAATGAATTGCTGATCCGGCACTACCGCGAGGTGATCGGACAGCGCCACTCTCTGCCAGGTAGCGGTGAGCTTCGCGCCCCGCTGACCAAGGAGGCGTCCTGATGCTGCGCATTTCCGTCATCGGCACCGGCTATCTGGGTGCCACCCATGCCGCGGGCATGGCCGAACTCGGTTTCGACGTGCTCGGCGTGGACAACAATCCGGCCAAGGCCACGGCCTTGGCGGCCGGGCTGGTGCCCTTCCACGAGCCGGGCCTGCCGGAGTTGCTGTCCGGGCACGTGTCGGCTGGCAAACTCCGCTTCGGCACCTCGCTGCCCGAGGCCGCGCGCTTCGCCGATATCCACTTCCTGTGCGTCGGAACCCCGCCCGGCCCGCACGGCGCCGCCGATCTGTCCCAGCTCTATTCGGCGCTGGACGGCCTGGTCCCGCATCTGACCCGCAACTGCCTGATCGTGGGCAAGTCCACGGTGCCGGTCGGCACCGCCGAGGCGCTGGCCGCGCGCATCGCCGAGCTGGCCCCCGAGGGCATCTCGGTGGATCTGGCCTGGAATCCGGAGTTCCTGCGCGAGGGCCACGCGGTGCACGACACCCTGCACCCGAACCGCCTGGTCTTCGGGGTCACCACGCCCGATGCCGAATGGGCGCTGCGCCAGGTCTACGCCACCCCGATCGCGGGCGGCGCTCCGGTCGTGATCACCAATCTGCCGACCTCGGAGTTGATCAAGGTCGCCGCGAATGCCTTTCTGGCCACGAAGATCTCGTTCATCAACGCCATGGCCGAGCTGTGCGAGCTGACCGGCGCGGACGTGACCCAGCTGGCCGACGCGCTCGGTCACGACGACCGCATCGGCCGCAAGTTCCTCGGCGCCGGACTGGGCTACGGCGGCGGCTGCCTGCCCAAGGACGTGCGCGCGCTCATCGCCCGCGCGGGTGAGCTGGGGGCGAGCGAATCGGTGGACTTCCTGCGCGATATCGACGCCATCAACGCGCGCCGCCGCGAACGCGTGGTGGACATGACCCTGGAGCTGTTGCGCGGCAACGGCCGTCGCCCCCGCGGCCGGGTGGGCATTCTCGGCGTCGCCTTCAAGCCGCTCTCGGACGACGTGCGCGATTCGCCGGCCCTGGACGTCGCGGTGCGCCTGCAGGCCGCGGGCCTCGAGGTCACGGTCTTCGATCCGGCCGCGACGACGCCCGCCCGCGCGGTGGCCCCGCAGCTGGTCTACGCCGCGACCGCGGCCGCCGCCCTGCACGAGGCGGATGTGGTCCTGCACCTCACCGAATGGAACGAATTCCGGGACCTGGACCCGGTTTTCCTGCGCTCGGTGGTGCGCGGCGGGATCCTGATCGACGCCCGCAACACCCTGGATCCCACACCGTGGCTGGCCGCGGGCTGGGACTTCCGCGCCCTGGGCCGCCTCGTCGAATCCGACGCCTCGACCACCGCCCCCGCGTCCATCCCGGTCCGGGACTACACCGCGGCCCGCGCCCGGATGCGCCGCGCCCAGCCCGAAGTCCCCGGCGCGCCCACGGATTCGGCCCTCACCCGCCTGCGCGCCCGAGTCCGCCGCACGGCCTGAACCTCGTCCGGTGCTCGGCAGGGGCCGAGCCCGCTTTCGCACCTCGCCCAGGGCCGGCACGGAGTTCGCTGTCCGAACCCGTGCCGGCGCCGCGGCGGGCGGTCCACCGGATTCGGTCGTACACGGGCGTGTACGTGGCCGCCGCGCAGCATTGGTCGGCCGGCTGCCCTTGTCGGCGCCGGGCGACAATCCCCGCATCGGTGTGACCCGTTGGCGTTCACGGTGTTCGCGCGTGGTTCGCCGGCGCGGTCGTCGCGAGCAGTCGGCGCGTGCACGCGCAGCCCCGGCGGCGGGCCCGCGCACGGTCGGGCCGGGGGCTCGCGGCGGTGCGTCCAGTGGTCGCCGAACGCTCGCTCGCGCGTGGCTAATTGTGCGCGTTCACAGGAGAACCCGTGCCAGTTAGTGCTGCTTCGGCCCCGGGATATATGCGTAATCCATATATGTAACCGGTGTTATCCATTTCCCCCCTGACGGACCTACCGGCATGTAACTATGTGCCTGATTTGCAGGACTCTGGTTAGGGGCACATGTGACTGGGGTGGGGACGCTGGCATCTCGCGCGATCGGACTGATCGCGCTGCTGGTGCTGGCCGTGGTCGCCCTGCGCGGCCACATTCCCGGCGCGGGCGGTCCCGCCGCGCCGCACACCCCGTCGGCCGTCGCGGTGGCGCTCATGCCGGTGCTGCTGCTGGTCTCGGTGGTGATCCTGGCGGCGGGAGTGATCAATTCCCAGCATCGCCTGCCGCTGTCCATGCCCGAGCCCGACGTCACCCCCGTGCGCGGCCCGCGCAAACTGGGCCGCCTCGGCCTGCTGGTGCTCATCGGCGTGACCGCACTGGCGCTGCTGTGCACCGCGGTGGTGTCGGTGTACCTGGTCGGCCCGGGCCGGGACGCCACGACCGATACGCCCGGCGTATCGAGCACCGAGACCACCGGTCCGGTGGAACCGCTGCCCCCGCCGCCGGACGTGATCGAGAACCCGCCGCTGAGCGGAACCGCCCTGATCCTGGTCGGTCTCGGCGCGGCCCTGCTGGTCCTGGTCGCCATGACCGGCCTGGTGGTGGTCGCGGTGAGCTCCACCCGCCGCCCGCCCGCGAAAGCCGGTGCGCCCGAACCGCCGACGCCCGCCGAGGCGGTCTCGCTGGCCAAGGTCGCGGAAATGGGCCTGGCGGCCATGATCGCGCCGGGGCAGGATCCGCGCACCGCGATCATCGCCTGCTACGTGGCCATGGAACGCGGTCTGGCTCAGGCGCGCGAGGTCGCGCCGCTCGCCTCGGACACCCCGTCCGAAGTGCTGGCGCGCGCCTTCGATCGCGGCTTCCTGCGCGACGCCTCGGCGCGCGAGCTGGTGTCGCTGTTCGAGGAAGCTCGCTTCAGTCCGCACTCCATGCTGGAGTGGCAGCGGATGCGGGCCGAGCAACTGCTCCGTATCGTATTGGCGGACCTGCAGGGGCAGGCGGCATGAAAAACGTTGTCGCACTGTGTATCGAGCAGGAATCGGGGTGTGGGGGATGAACCGGATCGGCATAGTCGTCGGTGCGCTGATAGTGGTCGCGGCCCTGGAGTTCGCGGCCTACAGCGGCGAGCGGGATACGCTGCTGCCCTTGGCCGGGATACCGGTCGCCGGGGCACTGGGCCTGCTGGTGTGGACGTTGCTCGAGCGGTCCCGCAGGCAGGGACCGAGCCTCGAGGACAACGAGATCGACAACGGCCCGGCGGAGATGCTGCGGCGCTGGGAAGCGCGCGCCACCATGCTCGCCGACCGCTCCGAGGGCTCGCGCGCGGATTGGGATCGCCACCTGCGGCCCCTGCTGGCGAAGGAGTTCGAACTCACCAGCGGCCACCGCATGGCGAAGAACCGGCGCGCCACCGAGGCCGCCGGACTGCTGCAGTTCGGTCCCGAACTGTGGCGCTGGGTGGATCCGGCCAATTCGGCGCTGCGCGATCAAACCAGTCCGGCGCCGGGCCGTCCGGCGCTGGACGAGATCCTGCGCCGCCTCCAGAACATGTGAAACAGGGTTTGAGATGCGAGTACTGATATGAGTTCACCGATGGACGTGACCATCAAGCGCACCGACGCGGTGCTGCGCGAAATGTCCCGGGTGGTGGTCGGCAAACGGGATGAGCTGCAGCTCATCATGATCGCGGTGCTCTCCGGCGGTCACATCCTCATCGAGGATCTGCCCGGCCTGGGTAAGACGCTGATCGCGCGCTCGTTCGCGACGGCGCTCGGGCTGAACTTCACCCGGGTGCAGTTCACGCCGGATCTGCTGCCCGCGGACCTCATCGGTTCCACGATCTACGACATGCATTCGGGCCGGTTCACCTTCCGGCGCGGCCCGGTCTTCACCAACATGCTGCTCGCGGACGAGATCAACCGCACCCCGCCCAAGACCCAGGCGGCGCTGCTCGAGGCCATGGGCGAGGGCCAGGTCTCGATCGACGGCGAGACCTTCCAGCTGCCACAGCCTTTCGTGGTCATGGCCACCGACAATCCCATCGAGTACGAGGGCACCTACCCGCTGCCGGAGGCGCAGCTGGACCGGTTCGCCATGCAGCTGCGGCTGGGATATCTGTCGGAGAGCGACGAGATGCAGATGATCCGGCGCCGCCTCGAGCGCGGTTCCCAGCCCGGGCAGGTCGGCCAGGTGGTCGATGCCGAGGGGCTGATGGAGATGCGCCAGTCGGTGGAATACGTGACCGTGCACCCCGACGTCGTCGGCTACGTGGTCGCCCTCGCGCACGCCACCCGCGGCCACCCGCAGGTGGAGGTGGGCGCGAGCCCGCGCGCCGAACTGGACCTGGTGCAGATGGCCCGTGCCCGCGCCCTGCTCAACGGCCGCGACTTCGTGGTGCCCGAAGATGTGAAGGCGCTGGCCATTCCGGCCATGGCGCATCGCATCACGCTGCGCCCGGAGATGTGGGTGCGCCGCATTCGCGGTGAGGACGTGATCGCCGAACTGCTGCGCCGGCTTCCGGTGCCGCGCGCCAGCACCCCGGCGTGAGGCGCGCATGATTCGTCGCGACATGAGCGCCGCCCGCGCGCTGACGGCGTGCTCGCGGCCGGGCGCCGGACCGGGCCGTGATCGCGGGGTGCGCCCGTGAGACATCGTGATCTGTCCACCGCCATCGAGGCCGAACTCCAGTGGCGGCCCGCGCCGTTGGTGTTCATGCTGGCCGCGGTGTCGGCCCCGGCGCTGATCCTGGCGGTGATCTTCGGGCAGTGGCAGTTGGTGGTGTTCGCCGCGCCCATGCTCGGGGTGCTGGCCACCGCGCCGCTGCAGCAGAGCCGCACCCGGATCCAGGTCGACGGCGGCGGGGTGGTGCGCTGCTTCGAGACCGAGGAGGTGGTGCTCACCGCGTCCGCGTTCGTGGAGTCCGGGCACGCGCTGCTGCGGGTGCATTCGGAACCGGTGCCCGCCATGGAGATGCGGGTCGAGGAGGCGTTCGACTCCGGGGCCGCCCCCGCCGGACTGCGGCTGGCGCTCTCGGCCGTGCGGTGGGGCCGCTACCCGGTGCCGGTGCGGGTGACCGCGCTGAGCCCGGCCGGGCTCTCGGTCGCCTCGGTGCGGCTGCCCGCCGGTGAGGTGTACGTGTACCCGATCACCGATCCGCAGCCGATGAGGTTGCCGCGCACCGAACTTCCCGAGCGCATCGGTACGCACCTGACTCGCCGGCACGGTCCCGGCGTGGAATTCGGCGACGTGCGCGTGTACGCGCCCGGCGACCAGATGCGCACCGTGAACTGGGCGGTGAGCGCGCGCCGCGGCCGGCTCTTCGTGACCGAGCGCTTCACCAACCGCGCCGCGGATGTGGTTGTGCTGGTGGACACCTCGATGCAGGCGCCCGGCCCGGCCTCGGAGTCGCTGGAGCTGTCCGTGCGCGGCGCGGCACAGGTCGCGCAGTCGGCGCTGCAGTCGGGCGACCGCACCGCGGTGGTGTGCCTGGGCCGTTCGCCGCGCTGGCTGCGCCCCGACATCGGCCGCCGCCAGTTCTATCGCATCGTGGACACGGTGCTGGACGTCGGCGACGAGCACATTCCGACCTCGGGCACGCTGGCCCCGCACGGGGCCGTGCCCATCGGCGCGGTGGTGGTGGCGTTCTCGACGCTGCTGGACACCCAATTCGCCCTGGGGCTCATCGATCTGCGCAAGCGCGGGCACGTCGTCGTGGTGGTGGACGTCCTGCGGGGCCCGCCCTTCCACGCCGATCTGGACTCCACGCTCGCGCGCATGTGGCAGCTCGAGCGCACCTCCATGTACCGCGACATGGGCACCGTGGGCGTGGATATCGTGCCCTGGCCCGGTGATGCGCGGCTCGATCAGGTCATGCGCCTGATCCCCGAACACCGTCGCACCGTGCGGGTGCGCCGATGACCAGATTCCTCGCGGTGCTCTCGGGGCTGCTGCTGACCCTGGCCGTGGCTCTGGTCGAGCCCTGGGCGGTGGTGCCCGCCCTGGTCCTGGTCGTGGCCGGATGGCGGTGGCGGGTGTGCGCGGTCGGCGCGGTCCTGGTCGCCCTGGCCGTGCTCACCTTCACCGATACCGGCGCCCTGATCGCGGGCGCGATCGGTTTGGTGGCCACCACGTATCTGCTGAACACCGCGACGGTCTCCGCCCCGGTGGGAGTGGTTCCGACCACCATCCCCTCGGTGGCCGGAGCACTCGTGTTCACCGTGGCGGCGGGCGCCGCGACATTGCTGCCCACCGGGCTGGCGTGGATTCCGATCGCCGCGCCGATCGCGGTGATTCTGCTGTACGCCTTGATCGTTCGCGGCCTGTCCCAGGATCGGCGGCCGGTCGACGCGGTGGGTACGGGGTAGCCGGATCCGGTGCTACTGCAGCGCCGGTGGCATACGGGTCGGCTTGATGCGGCCCGCGTCGATCAGGAGGCGGAAGGCGGCTGCCTTGCGCGGGCACTCCGCGACGGTGCAGCGGCGGTGCTGCTGCATGGTCCGGTGCGCCTCGTACAGCCCGAGCGGATTGTCGGGGGCGCCGTGGGACCAGTCGGAGCGTCTCAGGAGCAGATCGGTGGATCCGGTGTCCTCGTTGCTGATTCGCTGACGAATCCGTTCCACCGAGAGTCTGTCCGGATCGCGATGTGGATGATGCAGGCTCACGTACGTGACGGCCATGATCGTGAGCATTGCCAGGGTGGCTGTGAACACCTGCCAGCCGGCCATTGGTTCACCTTCTCGTCTATCGGATGTAGATCGGGTAAGCGGTTACTTCGGCCTATCGGTTATGGCGTTCCACCCGGTACAGCGGATACCGCGTAGTTCGCTAGATATTCACCATACGACCGAGGGGGTGCATTGGGCCAGTACCACATCGGTCAAAAACTGCCGAATTTGGGCCTATAACAGCAACTTACCGACCGGTTCCGGCGCGAAGTACGCCGAAAGTTTGCGAAGATTCTCCCGATAGCGGACGATGCGCATCGTCACGGCCGCGGCCGGTGCCGGCGATACTGAAAACGCACTGGGCCGCAACCGGAATCGATTGCGGCCCAGTGCGTTCCTGCCAGCGGATCAGGCGGTGACCGCCGCCCGCTCACGCTGGAGTTCCAGGGCGATGTCGATGAGCTGATCCTCTTGCCCGCCGACCAGCTTGCGCTTGCCCGCGCGCACCAGCATCTCCGCGGCGGAGACGCCGTAACGCTCGGCCTGGCGCTCGGCGTGTCGCAGGAAGCTGGAGTACACGCCCGCGTAGCCCATCATCAGCGCCTGTCGGTCGAGCAGGCACTCGGACGGCATGGCCGGGCGGACGACGTCCTCGGCGGCATCGGTGACGGCGAAGAAGTCCACGCCGGTCTTGACGCCGAGCTTGTCGCACACGCCGATGAACGCCTCGACCGGCAGGTTGCCCGCGCCCGCGCCGAAACGCCGTGCGGAGCCGTCGATCTGGGTCGCGCCGGCGCGCACCGCGTACACCGAGTTGGCCACGGCCAGGCCGAGGTTCTCGTGGCCGTGGAAGCCGACCTGCGCGTCATCGCCGAGTTCGGCGACCAGCGCGGAGACGCGGTCCGAAACCTGCTCCAGCACAAGGGCGCCCGCCGAGTCGACGACGTACACGCACTGGCAGCCGGCGTCGGCCATGATGCGCGCCTGCTTGGCCAGCAGCTCCGGGGTGGTGCTGTGCGCCATCATCAGGAAGCCGACGGTCTCGAGGCCCAGATCCCGCGCGTAGCCGAAGTGCTGAATGGACACATCGGCTTCGGTGCAGTGGGTGGCGATGCGGCAGATGGACGCGCCGTTGTCCTGCGAGATCTTGATGTCCTCCTTGACGCCCACGCCGGGCAGCATCAGGAAGGCGATCTTGGCCTGCTTGGCGGTCTCGGCGGCGGCCTTGATCAGTTCCTGCTCAGGGGTCTTGGAGAACCCGTAGTTGAACGAGGATCCGGCGAGGCCGTCGCCGTGGGTCACCTCGATGACCGGCACGCCGGACGCGTCGAGCGCGCCCACGATGTCCCGGACCTCGGTGACGGTGAACTGGTGGCGCTTGTGATGCGAGCCGTCCCGCAGCGAGGTGTCGGTGACGCGCACGTCGATTTCGCCCGAGTAGGGCTTCAGCACATTGCTCATGGTCGCATTTCTCCCTTACACCCGAGCCGAGAGGATCTGATCGGCCAGCACGTCGCCGACCTTGGTGGCCGCGGCCGTCATGATGTCGAGGTTGCCCGCGTACGGCGGCAGGAAGTCGCCCGCGCCCTCGACCTCGACGAAGATCGAAACCTTCGCCAGGCCACCGGAAACCAGCGACGGCTCGTCGAACTGCGGGTCGTTCAGCAGGCGGTAGCCGGGCACGTATTCCTGGATGGACTTCTCCATGCGGAAGATCGACTCGGAGATCGCGTCGCGATCGGCGTCCTCCGGAATCGCGCAGAAGATGGTGTCGCGCATGATCATCGGCGGTTCGGCCGGATTCAGGATGATGATGGCCTTGCCGCGCTCGGCGCCGCCGATGCTCACCACGCCGTTGGAGGTGGTCTTGGTGAACTCGTCGATGTTCGCGCGGGTGCCGGGGCCGGCCGAGACCGAGGACACCGAGGCCACGATCTCCGCGTAGGACACCGGGACGACCCGGGAGACCGCGTTGACCATCGGAATGGTCGCCTGGCCACCGCAGGTGATCATGTTGACGTTCATGGCGTCCCGCAGCGAATCCAGGTTCACCGGCGGAATGACGGCGGGGCCGACGGCGGCGGGGGTGAGGTCGACCGCGCGGATGCCCGCGGCCTCGTACTTCGGCGCGTAGGCGCGGTGCACGTAGGCGGAGGTGGCCTCGAACAGCAGATCGGGCTTCTCGTCCAGGGCCAGCAGCCAGTCCGCGCCCTCGGGGGAGGTCTCGAGGCCCAGGCCGCGGGCGCGCTTGAGGCCCTCGGACTCCGGGTCGATGCCGACCATCCAGCGCGGTTCGATCTTGTCCGAACGCAGCAGCTTGTAGAGCAGATCGGTGCTGATGTTGCCGGACCCGACGATCGCGGCGGTGACTTTGCTTGCGGTCACGGCTTTCTCCTACTTCGGTGAGCTCAGCTGAAAGACAGGTGGACGTTGCCGAGCCCGGTGAACTCGGCGATGAACTCGTCACCCGGGCGGGCGTCGATGGCGCGGGTGCAGGACCCGGGCAGGATGATGTCGCCGGCCTTGAGCCGCACGCCGAAGGAGGCGACCTTGCGGGCCAGCCAGGCCACGGCGATGGTCGGATCACCCAGCACGGCGTCCGAGCGGCCCTCGGCGATGACCTCGCCGTTGCGGGTCAGCACGGCGTCGATCGCCTTGATGTCCAACTGATCCGGGGCCACGCGCTGCTTGCCGAGCACGAAGCCGGCGGAGGAGGCATTGTCGGCGATGGTGTCGCAGAGGCCGATCTTCCAGTCCTTGATGCGGGTGTCGATCAGCTCGATGGAGGGCGCGTAGGCGACGGTGGCCTTCAGCACGTCTTCCTCGGTGCAGTCCTCGCCCGGCAGATCCGCGCCCAGGATGAAGCCGACCTCGACCTCGACGCGCGGGAACAGGTACTTGGCGGTGTCGATGGCGACGTCCTCGAAGACTTCCATCTCCTCGAGCAGATGCCCGTAGTCGGGCTCGTCGACGCCCATCATCTGTTGCATGGCCTTGGAGGACAGGCCCACCTTGTGGCCGACGACCTTGGCGCCGCCCGCGAATCGGCGGCGCATGTTGATCAGCTGGATCTCGTAGGCGTCGACGACGTCGATCTCGGGATGCCGCGCGACCAGGGGGTCGAGCGCGATGCGGTCCCGTTCCGCGACGGCGAGTTCTTCCGCCAGTTGAATCCGAAGCGCGTCGGTCAGCACGCTGTGTTCCTTCCATCAGGTGGCCAGGCTGCGGGCCATGCAGTTGAGAGCCTAGAAACTGAAACGAGTTTTTGTGAACAACATCGCCTATTCAGTCCCATCTGCCAGACCAACATAGACCAAACCAGGATTGATTCTATAACGTGTTCTACATGACTGATCGGGATTACGACGTGGTGGTGGTCGGCAGCGGTGCCGCCGGTATGACCGCCGCCCTCACCGCCGCACACCGCGGTCTGCGCGTGGTGCTCATCGAAAAGGCCGCTCACTACGGCGGTTCTACGGCGCGTTCGGGCGGTGGCGTCTGGATTCCCGGCAACAAGGTGCTCAAGGCCGCGGGCAAGGGCGACGACCTCGACGAGGCGCGCACCTACCTGTACAGCATCATCGGCGACGTGGTGCCCAAGGAGAAGATCGACACCTACCTCGATCGCGGCGCCGAGGCGTTCGACTTCGTGCTGGACAACTCGCCGCTGAAGATGACCTGGGTGCCGGGCTATTCCGACTACTACCCGGAGGCTCCGGGCGGCAAGGCGGACGGCCGTTCGTGTGAACCCAAGCCCTTCAACACCAAGATCCTCGGGGACGAGCGCTTCAAGCTGGAGCCGCCCTACAGCAAGGCGCCGCTGAACGTGGTCGTCATGCAGGCCGACTTCAAGAAGCTCAACCTGATTCGCCGCCATCCCGTCGGCATCGCCCGTGTGCTGCGGGTCGGCACCCGCTGGGCGTGGGGCAAGGTCACCGGCAAGGCGCTGGTCGGCATGGGGCAGGCCATCATCTCCGGCATGCGCAAGGGCCTCATGGACGCGAATGTGCCGGTGCTGCTGGACACCCCGCTCACCGGGCTGATCGTGGACAACGGCGTGATCACCGGCGTCGAGGCCACCCAGAACGGCGAGACCGTGCGGTTCAACGCCAAGTACGGCGTGGTGCTGGCCGCGGGCGGGTTCGAGCACAACGCGGAAATGCGGCACAAGTACCAGCGCGAGCCCATCACCACCGAGTGGACCACCGGCGCCAAGGCCAACGAGGGCGACGGCATCGAGGCCGGCATCGCGGTCGGCGCGGACACCGATTTCATGGAGGACGCCTGGTGGGGTCCGACCACGTTCAAGGGTCAGGGCAAGCCCTGGTTCGCCCTGGCCGAGCGCAATCTGCCGGGCAGCATCATGGTCAACGACGACGGCGCGCGATTCGGTAATGAGTCCGCTCCTTACGTCGAGGCCGTGCACACCATGTACGGCGGCGAATACGGGCAGGGTGAGGGTCCGGGCGAGAACGTGCCGTGCTGGCTCGTGTTCGACAATCGCTACCGGAGTCGCTACATCTTCGCCGGTTTGCAGCCTGGCCAGCGGATTCCGTCCCGCTGGATGGAAAACGACCTGATCGTGGTGGCCCCGACCGTGGCCGAGCTGGCCGAGAAGATCGGTGTGCCGGCCGATAGCCTGGCCGCGACCATCGAGCGCTTCAACGGGTTCGCCGAGACCGGCAAGGACCTGGACTACCAGCGCGGCGACAGCGCCTACGACCGGTACTACGGCGATCCGACCATCAAGCCGAACCCGTGCCTGAACAAGCTCGAGGTCGGGCCGTTCTACGCGGTCAAGATGGTGCCCGGCGACCTCGGCACCAAGGGCGGTCTGGTCACCGACAACGACGCGCGCGTGCTGCGGGCGGACGGGTCGGTCATCGAGGGGCTGTACGCGGCGGGCAACAACTCCTCGCCGGTCATGGGCCACACCTACGCCGGTCCCGGCGCGACCATCGGCCCCGCGATCACCTTCGGCTACTTGGCGGCGCTCGACATCGCCGCCAAGGCGAAGAACGGTGCCGCGCCGGTCGCCGAGAAAGCCTCCTGAACCGTCCCAACCCGGTTCAGGATCGGGTTGGGCGCGCGTCCGGGTCACGTCGAATCCGCGCCCAACCCACCCGCCCCACCGGCGCCGGTTGCTCTCCGGCGCCGGTGCGGACGGGACAAACGAATGTAAACGCTTCCGGCACGGTGCTATTCGCTGAGTCGCGTGGCCCGGCCCGGTAGCCCGGCCGCGTGCCGGTGTCCCGCCGAGCGGGCGCGTCGCTTGCGGGCGAGCGAGCCGCGTCGCAGGATCGGATCCCAGTGGGTCGCGCCGGGCTCGTTCGCGCTGACGGCAGCACGTAGCGGGGTCGCGCGCGGGCGCGCGCACCCATCGAACTCACCAGGAGAATGTCATGCCCATCGATCCGAATATCGCTCTCGGCGCGGTGCTTCCGTCCGTCGACTTCAGCTGGACGCCGAACGACGTGCAGATCTACCACCTGGCGCTGGGTGCGGGTGCGCGCTGGACCGATCCGGCCGAGCTGCGCTACCTGGACGATCGGGCCCCGCAGGTGCTGCCGACCTTCGCGACCGTCGCGCCGTTCTTCCACGAGACCGAGCCGCCGAAGGTGCAGTTCCCCGGCATCGACATCGACCTGGCCAAGGTCGTGCACGGCAGCCAGGAGATCGTGGTGCACAACCCGATTCCGGCGTCCGGCAAGGCGGTGTTCGAGCGCCGCATCAGCGAGATCTTCGACAAGGGCTCGGCCGCGGTGATCTGGCAGGAGCACACCGCCACCAGCTCCGACGGTGAGCTCCTCTGGACGGCGCGCTCGTCCATCTTCGCCAAGGGCGAAGGCGGCTTCGGCGGCGACCGCGGCCCCAGCGCCAAGACCGAGCTCCCCGATCGCGCCCCCGACTTCGAGGTGCTGACCCCCACCCTGCCGCAGCAGGCCCTGCTCTACCGCATGTGCGGCGACCGCAACCCCCTGCACTCGGATCCCGAGTTCGCCCGCAACGCCGGGTTCCCGAACCCGATCATGCACGGCCTCGGCACCTACGGCATCGTCTGCAAGGCCGCGACCGACGCGGTCCTGGCCTCCGACGCGACCCGGGTCCGCGCCTTCCGCACCCGCTTCGCCGGCGTCCTCTACCCCGGCGAGACCCTGCGCACCCGGATCTGGCAGCAGGGCAACGAGCTGCTGATCACCGCGACCGTGGTCGAACGCGACGACGCCCCGGTCCTGGCCGACGTGGTCCTGACCTACGCCTGATCCAGGCTGCAACCGAAGTTGGGCCGCGACCGGAATTCGGTCGCGGCCCAACGTCTTCCGCCCGGTAGGTGTCGGTGCGATCCGGAATACTCCGGGATCGTCGAGCCGAGGATCGAGAACGGGGCGGTAGTGCCGATCACCAACGCGCAGTTGCGCACACACGAATTCCTGCAGCTCATGTACGAGGACGAGTATTACCCGGACCATCTGGTGGAGCTGGGAAAGGCGATCCTGGTTCGGTTGTGCGAGCGGATCGAGGCCGAGCAGCCCGGGGATCTGGGGGCCCTGTATGTGCTCACGCACGCCGCCACCGAGGAATTCAACGACCTCGAGGGCGAGTTCTGCGCCGGGGGTAGCGAATTCGACACCGTGGCCCGGGAGTGGATCGGTGAAGAGTTCTGGATCCTGGCCAACGCCTACGGGTTTCACGACGCGGACTCGGAGGAGCTGATCGCCACCCGCGAGTGGTAGGCGGGGCGTTGCCGGGTCAGCCGCCCACCAGGTAGGCGACGAGGAAGCCGGCGGCGGTCGCCATGCCCACCCACCAGCCGCCTTCGCGGTACGCCTCGGGCATCAGGGACGTGGCCAGGACGGCTATGGTCGCGCCGCCGGCGAAGGCTTGCACGGCGCTGACTCCCGTACCGGAGAGGTTGTCCGACAGGGCGTTTCCCAGGACGGTGACCGCCACCAGGACCACTGCGGTGGCGAACCACAGCGCGAAGGCGCGGCGGGGGCGAAAGTCGTGTTGCTCGCGCATCAGGGCGGCGCCGCTGATCGCCTCGGGGGTGTTGCCGACGGCCACCGCGACCAGCAGCACCAGGCCGCCGCCGTCGTTCAACGATGTTCCCAGCGCTATGTTTTCGGGGATGCCGTCCAGGATCGTGCCCAGCAGCAGCGCCCAGCCGATGGCGGCCGCGCCCAGGCGGCGGTCGATCCAGTGGTCGGCCAGGACGTAGACCCCCGCGCCGCTCAGCAGCGCGACCCCGGCCACGACGAGTCCGTCGCGCTGGAACGCGGGCTCGAACAGTTCGGCCGAGACCGCGGCGATCATGGTGCCGGACCCGAACGCCAGCAGCGAGGCGAGCAGCGGGCGGGGCAGGGTCCAGCGCAGCCCGATCGCGGCTCCGATCAAAAGCGGTAGGGCCGTGCCCAATCCGTACCAGAGCGCTTTCACCATGCCGCATCGTAGGCCGCCTCCCGGGGCTGTCCGCGCGAGCGTGAGCGGCGTTTCGCGACCCGGCCCCGCGAGGTCGTTCGCAGATCTCCGTCGGTGGACTCATGGACAAAAACAGAAGATCCGGAGGCATTCAAAGTCTTCGATCGGCTGCATAACGTTGACGAGATCAGATCGGCAAGGTTATCCGGGAGGTTGTCATGCGTGCGGTTGTGCAGAAGGAATTCGGCGGGCCCGAGGTGCTGGAGGTGGTCGAGGTCGCCGAGCCGGAACTGCTCTCCGGCGAGGTGCTCGTGCGGGTGTACGCCGGCTCGGTGAATCCGGTGGATGTGGCCGTGCGGGCGGGATACTTCCCGCTGCTGGGGCAGCCGCCGTTCAGCGTCGGCTGGGACTACTCCGGGGTGGTGGCGGCCGTCGGGCCCGGCGCGCGGTATCGGGTCGGCGACGAGGTGTTCGGCATGCCGTTCTTCCCTCGGGCCGCAACCGGTTACGCGGAATACGTGGCCACACCGTCGCGGCAGGTGGCGCGCAAGCCCGCATCGCTCACCCACGTTGAGGCCGCGGCGGTGCCGCTGGCGGCGCTGACCGCGTGGCAGGGCCTGGTCGACCGGGCCGGAATCGGTTCCGGTGACCGGGTTCTGGTGCATCGCGCGGCCGGCGGGGTCGGGCATTTCGCGGTGCAGATCGCCAAGGCGCGCGGGGCGTACGTCATCGCGCTGGCGAGCGAACCCAAGCACGACTTCGTGCGCTCGCTCGGCGCGGACGAGGTGATCGACTACCGCACAACGGATTACACCGAGGTGCTGCGGGACCTGGACGTGGTGTTCGATTCCAACGCCGACGGCGAGCGCGCGCTCACGGTGCTGAAGCCCGGCGGTGTGCTGGTGAGCATCATGGAGCACGTCTCGCCCGAGCGAGCGGCCCAGGTAGCGGCCGCGGGCCGCCGATTCGCGGGCGTCTCGGTCGAACCGGACTACGCCGCCCTCGAAGCCCTCGCCGAGCTGATCGACGCCGGGCAACTGCGCCCGCACGTCTCCGCGGTGTTCCCCCTGGAGCAGGTGGCCCGCGCGCACGAGGCGGTGGGATCGGGGCAGACTGTCGGCAAGGTGGTGCTCACCGTGGGCGACCGGAACTGATCCGGGCCCCGGCGGTGCGAATCGAGGAGAGCGGCGAAATGGATGTCCTCACGGAGGCTTTGGCGTCGATGCGGACCGGCGTGCCGTCCTCGGTGCGCACCGAGGGCCGGGCCCCGTGGGGGATGCTGCTCCCGCCGGTGCTGGGCGCGGGTTTCCACGTGGTGCTCCAGGGCGCCTGCTGGATCATCCCGAACGCCGAGACCGCTCAGGCCATCGCCCTGAGCGCGGGCGATGTGATCTTCCTGCGCGACGGCGCGGGCCACATCCTGGCGGATCATCCGGACACCCCCGCGGCGGTCCCGCGCCCCGATCAGTACTCCGCGCACCGCCCCCCGATCGGCGCGGTCACCCTCGGCGGCGACGGGCCGCTGACCAGCCTGCTGTGCGGCAACTACCACCTGGACGGCGCCCGCAGGCATCCGCTGCTGCGCCAGCTCCCGGAGTTCATTCACCTGCCGGCCCGGCATGGCCACCACCCCGGCCTGACGGCCGCGATCCAGCTGCTCGGCGCCGAACTCGACGATCCGCGCGTCGGCTCGCACGGCATCGTCCCGGCCCTCATCGACTCGCTGCTGCTCTACATCCTGCGCGCCTGGATAGAAGACCAGCCCGCAGACGTGAACGTCGGCTGGGCGGCGGCTCTGCGCGATCCGATGATCGCCCCCGCCCTCGCCGCGATGCACGAGGACCCCGCCGCTCCCTGGACTGTCCAATCCCTGGCCGACCACGCGGGTTTGTCCCGCGCCGCCTTCGCCAAACGCTTCGCCACGATGGTCGGCGAACCGCCCCTGTCCTACCTGACGCACTGGCGCCTGACCACCGCCGCCAAACTCCTGCGCGAAGCCGACCTCCCCGTCTCCATCGTCGCGGCCCGCACCGGCTACACCTCCGAGTTCGCCTTCGGCAAGGCCTTCAAACGCGAGTACGGCCTCGCCCCCGGCCAGTACCGCCGCCGTTCGCACGCCGCCGCTTGACCCGGTAGCGAAACAGCCCGGGCGGCAAGCGAACTCGTGGATCGTCGGCGCACGCCGCGTCCGCCGCGGACGCGCGGTTGATATCGCGGTGATCGTGATCGTCAGGCGGCGGGTCGGGTGGCGGGCTGGAACCGGAACGACAGCGCCTCCGTGAGCGGCTTGCGCTGCGTCTTCTGCACCGCGGCGATCAACCATCGCTCCCCGTCGCGAACGACGGTGTAGGTGGCGAGCTTGCCGAGCTTCTTCGGCTCGTTCTTCGACGATTCCCCCCGCGTCACGACAATGGCGGTATCGCTTCCGTACCTCCGGATTTCGAGCACCCGCACGGTAAGCCGTGTGCCCTCGAGAAAGCTGTCGAACAACGCCTGATGAGCCCGCCCGATCTCGTCGCCGCCCCGATACACGGTCCCGGCGAAAGTGACGTCGCTGGCGTCGGCGGTGAAGCACTCGCCGTAGGCGCCGCCGTCCCCCCGCTCCCACGCGTCCTGACTCCGCCGGATGAGCGCGGTGATGGCGTCGGTGTCCACGGTCTTCTCCTCTCGCTGTTCAGGGCGAGGCCCGCCCCAACTCCATCGACGCCAGAGATCTCTCTTCTTGAAAGAAGTATCTGCGTCAAAGAAGAGAATATAGGGGCGGTTGGGACACTGTCAACGCACGAGCCTTCGGTGGGCGAATAGGCCACCGTGCACGGCTCGCCGACGTATATCCTTGTGGATATCAAATATGCATCGTGAGATATCAGGAGGTCGTGTGATGGCCCGGACGGTGATCGATCTTGATGACGAACTACTTGCCGATGTGTCCAAGGCGCTGGGTACCACCACGAAGAAAGACACCGTCAACGCTGCGCTGCGGGAGATTCTGGAGATCCGGCGGCGTGCCGTGGCGCTGACGCGGCTACAGGAGGCGGTCGCCGACGGGGCGATCGACACCGAGGTATTCGAGGACAAGCGGAACTATCGGCGATGAGCGCGGCGCAGTTCCTCATAGACACGAGTGCGCTGGTGCCGTTGGTGTTGCAGAAGCCGGATGCCGTGGTGTGGCAGCGGGTGGCCGCCGCCGGATTGATCGCGTTCTGCCCGATCACCGAGCTCGAATTCTGTTACAGCGCGCGGTCTATGGCCGATCGCGAGCTGCTGGTCGAGCAGCTGCGGATCCTGTTCTGCTGGGAGCCCGTCGACGACCGCGCCTTCCAGCGCGCCTGGGAAGTGCAGGCCGAACTCACCAGGCGTGGGCAGCACCGCGGCGCGGGACCCGTGGATCTCGTTGTCGCGGCGACCGCCGAACTCCGGGGGCTGACGCTGTTGCACCGCGACCGCGACTTCGAGTGCATCGCGGCGGTTACCGGTCAGCCGCATCGGCGGCTCGGAGCCGAGGTGGGCGGCGAGGCGCGGGGGCCGAGCTCGTAGCGCGGGGGTCAGGCCTGGGCGGCGGGGAGGAGGTGGGTGCGGGCGAAGGTTCGGGCCTGGTCGTCGGTGTCGAGGGGGAAGACGCTGTCGGGGATCAGGAGCAGGGTCAGGGAGAGGCGGGCCGCCACCTCGGCGGCGGCCTCGGGGTCGATGCCTTCGATGTCCTCGGCCTGGCGGAGCTGGTCGGCGAAGTAGGCGCGGGCGGTCGCCAGGAGCGTCGCGCCGTAGGTGATGACGAAGGGGCGGCCGCCTTCGTCGGCGAGCAGGACCCGGTTGGTGAGCGGATCCGCGCGCAGGGTCCGCAGCGCGATCGCGAAACCCTCGGCGGCGCGGTCGCGCACGTCGGTGTGCTGGGCGACCGCGGCCGACACCTCGCTCAGCACCCGGCCGAGCCAGGTCGTGAGCGCGGTGGTCACCACGCTGTCCTTGCTGGGGAAGGCCCGGTAGACGGTGGCGCGATGCAGGCCGGCGCGGCGGGCGATGTGTTCCATGCGCACGCGGTCGATGCCGTGCTCACGGAATTCCGCCAGCGCCGCGTCGATGATCCGCAGCACCTGCGGGTCCGTCTCGGACTCGCCCGCCGGCGGGGCGAGTGCGAAGGGTGCGGGCTGCTGCGGGGTGCTGCGCATGGGCTAACTCTGCCTCACCGCCCGCGCATGGCGCATACCCGCGAGGGCGCGCGGGTGGTAGCGCACCGTTTCGGGCAGCAGCGGCCACGCGGTGCGCAGCGCGGTCGTCAGCGCGCGGAAGTGCAGTCGATCGGCGGCGTTGTAGCGCAATCCCAATGTCCGCCGGGATGATTCGGGCAGCAGTCCCGCGATGAGCACCCGGAACTCGTTCATGATCAGCGGCCGGAGCAGCCGTTCCACGGGCGGCGGCAGATACGGCAACCGCAGCGAACTGGTGAACCGCACCCGGTCGAGCAGCCAGCGCGCTTCGGCGGTGTTCTCGAGCACGTTGGCGCTGATGTCCTCGAAGTACTGCGCGAAGGCCGCGTAGTCCTCGGGCAGCGGGCGATCGCTGAGGCCGTAACGGCGGTACCAGGTCTTGGTCTGCTGGTACATCTGTTCGCGTTCGGCGTCGCTCAATCCCCGATCGAACACGTCGGCCACGGCGATGACGGCCTGAACCATGGTCGCGTGCGTCCAGAAATAGGTCTCCGGATGCAGTGCGTGATAACGCTTCCCGTGCACGTCCGTACCGCGGATGTCGCGGTGGTAGTCGCGCACCCGGGCGCCGGTGCCCGCGTCGGCCGGGTCGTAGACGGTGCCGATGATCTCCGGAATCGATCGCAGCACCCGGTCCCACGGATCGCCGAAGAAGTCGGAGTGGTCGGTGACGCCCGCGGCGACGGCGGGATGCATCAACTCCATGAGCCCGAAGGGCGCGGCGACCAGGAAGATGCGCTGATCGCCCAGGTAGCGCCACAGCAGCGTGTCCAAGCCCAGGGCGGGCTCCTCCGCGGCGGCGTCCGGAACGGCGTACGGGTGTGCGGTCATCGTTGACCCCTCTCGGCTGTGCGACAAAATTACGATAACTGTCGCAAATGTCCGAGGCAAGGCCCGCTCGATCGCCCGGATCCGCGGGCCCCGGTCGCGCACGGCTTCGATTCGACGCAATCTGGCGACTCGGGACCGGTCAAAAACGTGTAAACCTCGCGAAACGGCCAGGTGCGGTAACTATTTCGTGGTCCAATCAGAAGAACTCGGTAATGGGTTCGCCGTAATGCATTCGTACTCTTCGGTTTTGAATAGTTTGAAGCAGTACAGTTTCGAAGGATGATTCGGCGATTCCGCGTACCGCACGAAGGAGTCGATCATGACCCGTCCGTATATCGCACCCGCGTCGCGTCCGGCCATTTATCACGGCACCCCATCCCGCTACGCGGTGTTCTCCGACCGGGACCTGCAGGCGTGGCTGGGCGACCATCCGCTCGGCTGCCAGGGCGGACTGTGTGAGATGCGGGCGTATCTGGTGGCGGAGGTGCGCCGGCGGGAGCTGCGCGGCCGCTAGCGGTAGCAGACCCAGTTCTCCTCGACCTTGCGGGCTTGGACGTTGGGGGACTGGTACTGCCAGATGCACGCGATCTGGGTGTTGATCTCGGACTGGCACACCCAGGTCTTGGTGTCACCCGCGAGGGTCACGACCGCGGACTGGACGTTGTCGCTGGTTGGGAAGGTCACTCGGCAGTAGCCGGGCATGTCCTTGATGCCGCTGACGGCCACGTCGTCCGGCCGGTAGCAGACACCGCTGTAGGGATCGTCGCGCGAGAAGCGCAACTGCATGTCGGTGCGCTTGTACTGCCAGTTGCACGCCTGGTCGAGCTGGATCTCGGCCATGCACTGGGTGCCGTTGACGCCGGTGAACCCGTAGGAGATGCAGTGCTGGGCCAGGTCGAGCCCGCCGATCGCCACCGAGGCGGCCGGTTTCGTCTTACTCGTCATATACCGTTGCCCGCCAATGAATCCGGCGAACAGCAGCAGCGCCGAAGCCGCGACGCATCCGATGACGATCCAGACGCGTTTCGGGATCTTTTTCAGCTGCGGTACGACATGGGTGGATATCGGCTCGATGAGGCTGGAGAAGAAGCTGTCGATCATCGTTGCCCCCGGGAGAGGAATAACCCAGGGTAACAACGTCGTAGGGTGCGGTGGTGCCTGCTTACGCCGATGAGATCGTGCAATATGCCGCCGGATTGATCCAGGCGCGGGTGCGACTCGACACCGGTGAGATCGCGGCCCGGTTCGGGATCTCCCGGTCGACCCTGTTCCGGCGGGTCGGCAATCGGGAGAAGCTGATGGGTGAGGCGCTGTGGTGGCTGGCGCGCGGCGCGCTGGATCGAGCCCGGAGCCGCTGGGAGCGGGACTACGGCGGCGTGGTGCGCAACGACGAGGGCCGGCTGCGCTACCTGTGGATTCTCGAGCGCTACGGCCTGGCGATCATGCGCGATCAGGGCTTCGTCTCAGTGGCGTGACCCGGACCACGCCGCAGGGCCCGCGGCGCGGTCATCACCCGGGTACCCGCTCGTCCGGTATCCGGCCGATATCACCTGTGAGAGAACATGATTCGCCGCACCATGGCCGGACGGCTCGCCGTCACCGCCGCGCTCGCCCTGCTCACCGCCGCCGCCCCCGCCTTCGCCGAACCGGCGCCCGCGGCCGTGAACGACTGGTCCTGCACGCCGTCCACCGCCCATCCCCGCCCGGTCGTCCTGGCCCACGGCACCGGCAGTTCGTCGGCCGCCAACTGGGTCACGCTCGCCCCGCTGCTGACCGCCGCGGGCTACTGCGTGTTCGCCTTCGACTACGGCGAGACCCCGGCCTCGCTCGGAATCTTCAAGGGGCTCGGCGACATTCCCGCCTCGGCCCGCACCATGTCCGACTTCGTGGACCGGGTGCTCGAACGCACCGGAGCCGAAAAGGTGGACGTGGTGGGACATTCCCAGGGCGGCGGCGTGCTGCCCAACTACTACATCAAGCGCCTCGGCGGCGCGGCGAAGGTGCACACGCTGGTCGCGATGGCGCCGAGCAACCACGGCACCACCACCTTCGGGCTGGCCGAGCTCGCGGGCGCACTCGGCCTGACCGATCCGCTCGCGGGGATGTTCGGGGTGCTGCAGACCCCCGCGTTCGCCCAGCAGTCCATCGCCTCGCCGGTGGTCACCGAGCTGTACGCCGACGGCGACACCGTGCCGGGCGTGCGCTACGCGGTCATCCAGACCCGCAACGACGCGGTGATCACCCCGTACACCAACGCGTTCCTGAGCGGCGGCGACGTCACGAACATCCTGCTGCAGGACCGGTGTCCCGGCGACCCGGTCGGGCACATCGGCATGTACAAGGACGGCCCGACCATGCAGTACATCCTGAACCTGCTGGGGCCCAACGATCCCGGCTTCGCGCCGGACTGCACCGGATACGGTCCGGGCATCTGAACGACAGCGCCCCCGGTGATGATCACCGG
>NZ_JBEXUS010000082.1:0-37763 GCF_040614455.1 Nocardia sp. NPDC005978 | reverse complement strand
GCCGCGCGCGGTGAGCGCGGCGGCGCGCAGGACCAGGGCCCGGGCGCGGTCCAGCGGATCGGCCGCGATGGCGAGGCGATCCAGCGCGTGGTCCGCCTCGGTCTCGGCCGCGCAGGTGCGCCCGGCCCGGAGCAGGATCTGGGCCAGCCGGGTGCGCGCCCAGCCCTCCCAGAGGCGGACGCCGTTGCACTGGGCCATGCGCACCGCCTGCTCGCCGAGCTCGAGCGCCCGCTCGTGATCGTCGCGCAGCGAATAGGTAGCTGCCAATTCGTGTGTGGCCCAGCAGAGTGCGAGATCGTTCGCCGAGTCGCGGGCGAGCGCGATGGCCCGATCCGCGACCGCGATCGTCTCCTCGTACCGGCCCGACTCGCACAGGGTGCGCAACGACAGAGCCAGGATCCACGCCTCCATGGATCGGTCGCCGAGCAGCCGGGTCAGCGCCATGGCCTCGAGGAAACGCCGGTGCGAGTCCGCGGTGTTGCCCAGCCTGCGGTCGGCGATGCCGAGCAGCAGCTCGGTGAGCACCTGCAGCCGGCGTCCCGCGTCGTCGACGGGCGGCGGAATGTCGCACAGGTACTGCCTGCTCGCCTCGACCTCGCCCAGCCCCACCTGCAGCAGTGCGCCGAGCGACACCCGCAGGCGGCGTACCGAACCGTGGCACTCATCGCGAACAGCGGTGCGCAGCAGGGCTTTCAACGCCTCGGCGAGTTCACGGGCACGGGTGCCCGCGTCGATGGTCTCGGCGGTGATCCACGCCAGATCGGCCGCCACCGCGACCACCGGACCGCCCAGGCGCGCGGCCTGGCGCAGCAGCGCGATGACCACCGGGCGTTCGATGTCGTTCCAGGACTGGCCATCCGAGCCGTTGGTGAACCGGCGCCCGGGCGCGACGGTCGGCACCAGCAGGCCGGAGATATTGCTGTAGTCGATCGCGCCGAGCAGGTTCTTGGCGCTGGCCAGATAGTGATCCAGCAGGCCCGCGAGCACCGCGTTCTCCTCGGCGCCGGGCTGGCGGCGCGCGAACAGGCGCAGCAGATCGTGATAGCGGTAGCGGCCGGGCGCGGTGGTCTCCAGCAGGCTCAGGTCCACGAGCGATTCGCAGATGTACTCGGCGCGGGTGACGCTCAGTCCCAGCACCGCCGCCGCGCCCGCCACCGGGAAGTCGGGCACGTCGGCCCGGGCGAGCGCGCGAAACGCCCCGGCCTGTTCGGGATTCAGACCCGCGTAGCCGAGCCGGAAGGCGGCCTCGACGGTGAGATCCCCGGTTCGCAGGACATCCAGGCGCTGGCTCTCGTCGGCCAGCCGGGCAGCCAGATCGGCGATGGTCCACCGCGGTCGCACCGCCAGCCGTGCCCCGACGATGCGCACCGCCAGCGGCAGGCACGCGCACTGCTCGATGACCGCGCGGGCCGCGTCCTGTTCCGCGCGTACGCGTTCCGCGCCCAGGATCCGCGTCAGCAGGGTCAGCGCCTCGCCGGGTTCGAGCACGTCCAGCCGGGTACGGCGGACCGCGGGCAGTTCGGTGAGCGTCGAGCGGCTGGTGATCAGAACCGCGGTGCCCGGGGTGCCCGGCAGCAGGTGCCGCACCTGCGCGCTGTCCCGGGCATTGTCGAGCACGAGCAGAACTCGCTTGTCGGACAGCATGGTTCGCAGCTGAGCGGCGCGATCCTCGACCCCGGAGGGTATCGCGCCCTCCGGGCCGCCGAGCGCGCGCAGGAACCCGCCCAGGGCGTCGCCGGGCGCGGTGGGCTCGTCGTCGACGCCGCGCAGATTGACATACAGCTGGCCGTCGGGGAATCGATCGCGCACCCGATGGGCCACGTGCAGCGCGAGGGTGGTCTTGCCGACCCCGCCCATACCGCCGACCGCGGAGATGACCACGGCACTGCCGTCGCTGACCAACTGCTCGGCGATCTCGGCGGTGAGCCGGGACCGGCCGGTGAAATCGGCGATGTCGGGCGGCAGTTGGGCGGGGGAGCGCAGCGGCGCGGGCCGCGCCACCGGCGGCAGTTCCGCGCGCAGGATGTGCGCGTGCACCGCGCTCAGTTCCGGGCCCGGCTCCACGCCGATGCCCTCCACCAGCGCCTGCCGGGCCCGGGCGTACTCCTCGAGCGCGTCGGCCTGGCGTTCGCAGTGGTAGAGGGCGGTCATCAGCAGCGCGCGAAAGCGTTCGCGCAGGGGGAATTCCTCGATGAGCGGGCCGAGTTCGGCGACCGCGTCGGCGCTGCGGCCGGTCGCGACGTCCAGGGCCAGGCGATCTTCGATGATGCTGAGCCGCCACTGTTCGAGCCGGGCGCGCTGGCGTTCGGCGAAGGGGCCGGGCAGTCCGCTCAGGGCCGGGCCCCGCCAGTGCGCGAGCGCGGCGACCAGGGTGTCGCGGGCCGCGGCGGGATCGTCCTCGCGCAGGCGCGCGGCCCGGGCGAGCAGCGCCTCGACCTCGTCGATGTCGGTGCCGCCCGGTGGTATCCGCAGGGCGTAGCCGTCGCCGATCGAGACCAGCAGGGCGGCGGGGCTCCGTGCGGCTCGCTCGGGTTCGAGTTCGCGGCGCAGTTTGGCGACGTGGGTGCGCAACGCGGGAACCGCGCGCGGTACGGGATCGGCGCCCCAGATGCCCTCGACCAGATCCGCGGCCGTGACGGCCTTGCCCGCGCGCAACAGCAACGCCGCGAGCACGGCACGCCGCTGCGGCGGGCCGAGATCCAGGGGCGTGTCCGCGCGCCACGCGCGAACCTCACCCAGTACCGAGAACTTCAGCAAACCGACCTCCCCGTTCGAGAGTGTAGAGGTGCGGTAGCCCCATTGATCCGGCGACTATTCCCCATTGATCGGGGCCTCCCATCATGGAATATCGGTCCGGCCACGGGGCCGTCATTGTCTCGGGGGAGGGCGAGTGTCACGGTGCCACAGCTTCGGTCGCGATCCGCGGTTCGGCGATTTCCGGCGCGACCCGGGCGTGATCGGGCCGGCGCCGCGGCGCGTCAGCCGGCTCACCGCCGCCGCGGATGACGCCATCCTGCCCGCACCCGCGCCGCTGGCCGCGCCGCTGGCCACCTTCGGCGAGTTGACCCGTGACTGGGACGCGCGCCGCCGGGCCGTGGCGGCCGGGCTCATCTTCGACGCCGAGCCGCCCGGCACCGGCCGGCTCGCCCTGGACTTCGGCGTCACCCGCGAGCGGATCCACCGCCTGCATATCCATCTCGAACAGCGGATGCGGCACTGGCTGTACACCGACGAGCGCTCCGGTCGCCCCTTCCTGGGTCATCTGCTCGCCCTGGAACAGCGGTTCGGCGCCATCGCCACCACCGCGGAGTTGCGGCGCTGGCACCCCGAGCACGAGCTGCCCAGCCCGGATCTGGGGGTGCCGCTGTGGCAGGTGATCGCGACCCTGCTGCCGCATCGGCGCTGGGTGCGGGACTGGCTGGTGGCCGGGGACCTCGACGATCTCGGGGACCGCACCCGGGCGGCGTGGCGGGCGTGCCGCCGGGCCGGGCTGAGCTGGACCGAGACCCTGGAACTGCTGCGTGAGATGGGGATCCGCCCGGAGATCGCACCCCGCTGGCTGGAGTACGTGGGCCGGGCCGGGTAGGCCGTTCGCAACCGGTGCGCGCGGGCGTGATTGGTCGTTCGTTGGCCGGCGCCAAGTCCGGGGCCGGACCCTGGAGGAACAGCACCGCCGGGTGGCGATGCTCCTGACAATGGGAGGGTTCCATGCGGATTCGGACCGCCACCGTCGCCGGTATCGCGGCGCTGGCACTGAGCCTGACGGCCTGCGAGGACGGCACGACCACCGTGCCGGTGACCACGGGTCCCGGGACGACGGCCACGACCTCGGCGACGACGGCCACCACGACCGTGACCACGCGGCCGGGCAGCAGCAAGCTCACGGCCGCGAGCGTCCGGGTCAACGGATCCGAGGGCCGGGTGAGCTACGACGTGCGAGTGCCGCAGCTCGAGCCCGGAACCGGGGCCGCGGCAGCGGAATTCAACGCGAGCATGCGGGAGCTCCTGCGGGGGTTCGTCTCCGGTCACCAGGTCGGCGACGAGGATCCCGCGGTGAGCATCACCGATCCGAACGGGCGCAGCGCCGTGGAGCACATCGGCGGGCGCGCGGTCAGCGGCCTGCTGTGGGTGAGCTTCGACGGCGGCGGAGCGCATCCGTGGTCCATGCTGGCCAGCCACGTCACCGACCTCCGGACCGGGGAGGCGATCGGGCTGGGCGATCTGTTCACCGACAGTCAGGCCGGACTCGACGTGCTCGCCGCACAGGCCGCAGAGCTGGGCCCGAAGACCCGGGCCGGGGACGCCTTCGACCCCCGCGGCGCGAGCGCGAGTTCGGAGAACTTCCAGGTCTGGACCGCGACCCCGGACGGCATGCGCATCTACTTCGAGCAGGGCTCGGTGGGCCCTTCGGCCATGGGCGTCGTCGACATCACCGTCCCGTGGTCCGAGCTCAGCGCGGTGCTCGCGCCCGGCATGCAGGACGTGCTCGCCGGCTGATTCTCCCGGCGACCGGTCGCGCGTCAGCGAAATTCGCTGGCGCGCGACCCTGTTCGTGGGGCACCCTGCTATCCATGTTCGCGCTCACCATCGCATTCCAGCCCGCAGTCGCGGGCGCGATGGTCGCTGCCCAGGTGATCTCCGCATTCGACGGCGCACGACGCTGACCTTCTCCGGGATGTCCCGGACCTCAGACGGGGAAGGTCGGCCCGTCGCTGAGGTCCGTGCGCTCCCGAGCGCGAAACACGCACTCCCCGAGAGGGAATCATCATGGTCAAGCAGGCCTACGTCCGCACCAAGCCGCATCTGAACATCGGCACCATGGGTCACGTCGATCACGGCAAGACCACCCTGACCGCCGCCATCACCAAGGTCCTCGCCGAGCAGGGCGGTGGCTCCTACGTCCCGTTCGATCGCATCGACCGGACGCCGGAGGAGATCGAGCGCGGCATCACCATCAACATCTCGCACGTCGAATACGAAACGGCCACTCGGCATTACGCGCACGTGGACATGCCCGGGCACGCCGACTTCGTGAAGAACATGATCACCGGGGCCGCCCAGCTGGACGGGGCGATCCTGGTGGTGTCGGCGCTGGACGGCATCATGCCGCAGACCGCCGAGCACGTGCTGCTGGCCCGGCAGGTCGGGGTCGAGCACATCGTGGTCGCGCTCAACAAGGCCGACGCCGGGGACGGCGAACTGCTGGAGCTCGTCGAGCTCGAGGTGCGGGAGCTGTTGTCCGCGCAGGGTTACGACGGTGACCGGACGCCGGTGGTGCCGGTATCGGGTCTGCGCGCGCTCGACGGCGACCCCGGGTGGTCGGCCGCGCTGCTGCGGCTGCTCGAGGCGGTGGACGAGTACATACCGCTGCCGGTGCGCTACACCGACGCGCCGTTCCTGATGCCGGTGGAGAACGTGCTCACCATCACCGGGCGCGGCACCGTCGTGACCGGCGCGGTCGAGCGCGGACGGGTTCGCATGGGCGACCGCGTCGCGGTGCTCGGCTACGGCGACGGCCTCGAATCCATTGTGACCGGGGTCGAAACCTTCGGCCGCACCATGGAATCGGCGGAGGCGGGCGACAACGTCGCGCTGCTGCTGCGCGGCGTGCAGCGCGGTCAGGTCCAGCGCGGTCAGGTGGTCGCGGCCGTGGGCAGCATCGCGGTGCACACCGTGTTCACCGCCCGCGTGCACCTGCTCACCGCGGCCCAGGGCGGGCGGCGCACGCCCATCGTGACCGGTTACCGGCCGCAGTTCTACCTGCGCACCGGTGACGTGGTCGGGGTTGTGGTGCTGCCCGAGGGCCGGGCCGTGCCCGGCGACACCGTCGAGGTGACGGTGACCCTGGGCCGGCCCGTTCCGCTGGAGCCCGGCCTCGGTTTCGCCGTCCGCGAGGGCAGCCGGACCGTCGCGGCCGGGACGGTGCTGACCGTGGACGGCTGACGCCGGCGGGCCACGATCGGAATCACCCGCCGCCCCGCTCCGAGCCCGCGCTCGGAGCGGGGCGGTCGGTCGTGCACCACGGGGTCGGGTTTCCACATGCCGCCCGGCCCTGCGTTTCTGCCGCGGCCCGGCGGCGTACGGCGGGTAGCATCGGGCCGCTGACCGGTTGGTTCACGACCTGATCGACAGAGGGGCAGGGGGGTTCAAACCATGGTGCGGGCTTTGGTGGTCGCCGCGGGCGGCGGGGGAGACGTGATATCCGCGGTGGTCGCGGGTCACCGCCTCGGCGTGGATGTCGCTGCGGTGCTGAGCTATTCGTGGGATCGCCTGATGCTCGACCCAGCGCCCGGACCCCGGACCCGGGCGGACTTCGTCGGCGGCGTCGAACCTGCGCCGGGGGTCTACGAGATTCTCGGGGGTTCGCGCCTGCGCAGCGGGGCGCGCCCGACGCTGCCCGCGGTGGCCGCGGTGGTCCGCGAGCGAGTGCTGCTGCTGGACCCGGTACGCGGCGCGGCCGGCCTCAGCACCCAGATCACCGCGGCGGCAAAGGAGTTGGCCGCCGATGAGGTGATCGTGGTCGACGTGGGCGGGGACATCCTGGCCACCGGCGGTGAGCGGGGACTGCGGACCCCGCTCGCGGATTCCCTGGCGCTGGCGGCGAGCGTGCGGTCCGGGCTGCCGGTGCGGCTGCTGGTGGCCGGGGTGGGGCTGGACGGAGAATTGAGCGGCAAGGAGCTGGCGGGGCGTCTCGCCGTGCTCGGCGCGGAATCGGTATTCACCTTCGCCGCGGGCGATTTCGACCGCGTGCGTGAGCTGTTCGTGTGGCACCCGTCCGAGGCGAACGGGCTGCTGGCCGCGGCGGCCGCGGGGATACGCGGGCGGGTCGAGACCCGCCAGGGCGACGGCATGGTGGTGCTGACCGACGCCGCGATCGTCGCCTACGAGTTCGACGCGAACCGCGTGCTGGCGGCGAGCCTGGCCGCGCACCTGGTCGGCACCGAGGATCTGGACGCGGTGGAGCGGGTCATCCGGATGCACCGCGGCAGCTCCGAGATCGACTACGAGCGCCAGCGCCTGGCCGAAGTATCCACCAGCGCCGCCTATTACGCGCACGATGACGCGCTGCGCACCATCGACCAGTACTCGGACCGCGCCGCTCGCGCCGGGGTGGACTACCTGACTCTGCGGCGGGTGGCCGAACTCGCCTACGCGATGGATCCGGTCAGCGGTGCGCGACTGCGCGCACTGCTGGCGGCGTCCCGGCCCGATCGCTACCTGCCCCCGCTGTACCGCACCCGGTAGGGGTTCGGTTCAGGGCGAGTGCGTTTCGACGAGCTCGGCCAGGGCTTCGGGTGGTCCGGGGACCGAACGCATGCCGGGGAAGGCGTTGACGTCGATGATGAGCGGCTCGCCGTCCACCTCGAGCACGTCCACGCCGTAGATCTGCAATCCGAAGACCTTGCCCACACTGCGCGCCAGCTCCGCCCAGGGATGCGGTTGCGGCTGCGGGATATCGGGTTGTCCCGCGCCGGAACCGAATTCGGAGGCCCGCAGCGCCGCGAAGACCCGGTCACCCACCACCCAGAGCTTGTGATCCCAGCCGGTGCCGGGCACGTAGTCCTGGATGATCACCGGTTCGCCCGCCCAGCGCGGAATCAGCTCGCTCAGTTCCCGCGGCGTGCTCACCCGGGTGACCAGGTCGTCGCGGCGGCTGTGCCTGCTCTTGATGACCAGGGGGGTGTCGAGGTGACCGTCGAAGCAGGACAGCGCGGTCAGCGCGACGGTACCGGCGAAGGGCAGATGGGCCTGGTCCGCGCGCAGCGCCATCTGCGTTCGGTCCTGGCAGAATTCGGTGGCCGCGGCGGAATTGAGCACCGGGATACCGCGCAGTTCCAGGGTGCGGGCCAGCGCGATGGCCGCGGGCGTGCGGGCCTTGAGCAGGTAGACATCGGCCGGGTCGGCCGGCGACAGCGCCGTGGGCGGCAGCTGTTCGATGTCGTGGCCGCGCTCGATGAGCAGGGCCGCGGTGCGGGACAGCAGCGGATGATCCGGCTTGGCGGTGATCAGGCCGACTCTCATGCGTGCGTGCCCACCGCCAGCGGTTCGGCGGGGTCCGGCGTGGTGATCAGGCGCAGGCGCGAACCGGCACGCGAGAGGTCGATGATCGCGCGGGCCACCCCGGCGACCGCGTCGGGCACCTCGCGGAAACTGGGAAAGTCGTTGATGTCCACCACCATCGGACCGTCGGGACCGTACACGACGTCCACCCCGTACAGATCGAGGCCGAACACCTCCCCGACCCGAATCGCGATCGATGTGATCTCGGCGTCCAGGGCCACCGGCCGGTCCGGCAGGCCGGGGGCGCCGGTGAGCGGTGAGGTGCGCTCGGTGCCGTACAGCCTGCCGTTCACGCAGTACACCTTCAGATCAACACCGGAATTGGGGACGTACGGCTGGGCGATGAGCATGCCCTCGGCCGGTCCGAGGGTGGTGAGCTGTTCGGGTCGCTCGATCAGGCGCACATCGCGACCCGAACTGCCGTCGGCCGGCTTGACCACCAACGGGTAACGGGCGGCGGGGATTCGGGCGAGATCCAGTGGCCGGGCCGCGGCCCAGGCGGGCGGCACCGGCAGCCCGGTGCGGGCAGCGAGCGCGGCCGCGTGCACCTTGTCGCGCACGCCGCGAATGGAGCGGGCGTCGTTCACCGTGGTCAGCCCGGCGGCGGCCGCGGCCTCGAGCAGGCCCAGGCCCGGGCCGCCGGACACGGTCTTGAGCACCCAGGCGTCGTGGTCGCCGCGATCGAGCAGGTCATCGAGTTCGAGCAGTTCCCCGCCGGGGCGAATGACGTCCACCCGGTGGCCCCACGCCTGCAACTGTCGAATCACGCTGCGCGGCATGCCGTCCCGGCGGTACTGCTCTTCCACCAGAAAACAAAAGCTCATTCGAGCCGCCATCTTGCTCCCACAGTTAAGCTCTGCCCGCCCCCGGGCGGTCCAGAATGATCGCCGATTGTTCACCAAGATCATCGGGTCTGCAACCGCGAGCGCAACACCTCTGCCGCAAGGGATCTCGGTGAAATCCCCGTCCGCCATCGTACTGTGGCCGCGATTGTCTGGCGGAGCAGCGACGACGCCCCCGACGATGGAGGGCATGGAACGCGGGCACTATGACGACGATCACCTGGCATTCGCCGAACTGGCGCGCGGCTTCGTGCGCAAACAGCTCGCGCCGCACTACCTCGAATGGGAGGACGCGGGCCTGGTCCCGCGCGAAATCTTCGCGCGCGCGGGCGAACTCGGCCTGCTCGGCTTCGCGGTTCCGCGCGAGTACGGCGGCCTCGGCACGGCCGACTTCCGGTTCAACCAGATCCTCATCGAGGAGTTCATGGCGGGCGATTGCGCGGGGGTCGGCCTCAATTTCGCGCTGCACAACGACATCTGCACCCCCTACCTGGCCGGGCTCACCACGCCCGAGCAACGCGAACGCTGGCTGCCCGGATTCGTGGCGGGCACGCTCATCGGCGCGATCGCCATGACCGAGCCCGGCGCCGGATCCGATGTCGCGGGCATCCGCACCGCCGCGGTCGATCGGGGCGATCACTTCGTCGTGAACGGGTCCAAGACCTTCATCACCAACGGCATCAACGGCGATCTGGTGATCACTGCCGTCCGTACGTCGCCCGAACGGCATCGCGGGCTGACCCTGCTGGTGCTCGAACGCGGCATGGCGGGTTTCGAGCGCGGCCGCAATCTCGACAAACTCGGCCTGCACTCGCAGGACACCGCCGAATTGCACTTCACCGACGTTGTCGTGCCCAAGACCAACGTGCTCGGTGAGCCCGGGCGCGGCTTCGAATACCTCATGCGCAATCTGCCTCAGGAGCGCATGCAGATCGCGGTGGCCTGTCTGGCACGGGCCCGCACCTGCCTGCGGCTGGCCATCGACTACGTCGGCGCGCGCACGGCGTTCGGGCAGACCATCGGCGGGTTCCAGAACACCAGGTTCACCCTGGCCGACGTGGCGACCGAGGTCGCGGTGTCCGAGGCGTTCATCGACAAATGCGTGCTCGAACTCGATGCCGGGCGGCTCACCCCGGCCGACGCCGCCAAGGCCAAACTGTGGGCCTCGGAAATGGAGTTCCGCTGTATCGACCGCTGCCAGCAGCTGTTCGGCGGCAACGGCTACATGCGCGAGTACCCCATCGCCCGCGCCGCCGCCGACGCCCGGGTCACCCGGGTGTACGGCGGCACCTCGGAGATCATGCGCGAAATCATCGGGCGCGACCTCGAACTCACCTAGCGGGTGATCAGCGCCGCAGGCCGTGCGCCGCGGCGATCAGGCGTTCCATGACCCCGCGCGGTAGCATCCGGCGCACCGCGAACATGAGCGGTGCGTTGCTGCCGACCGCGTAGAGCTGGTGCGGCCGATCCGCCTGCGCCGCCCGCACGATCGTGCGCGCCACCTGTTCGGGAGCGATGCCCGAGGCCTGCTTTTCGTCGAGCTTGGCCATGAACCGGGTGAAGTCGGCGGTGTGCGCGGACCCCTCGTTCAGGTATTTGGTGCGGCGCTCGCGTAGACCGGTGTCGATCTGGCCCGGTTCGACGGTGGTGATCCACACGCCGAAGGGTGACTCCTCGAAACGCGCGGAGGTCGCGAAGCCGCGCAGTGCGGCCTTGGTCGCCACGTAGGACGAGCGATAGGGCATGGGAAAGCTGCCGAGCATCGAGCCGACCATGATCACTCGGCCGTAACCGCGTTCGCGCATCCCGGGCAGCAGGGCCTGGGTGAGGGCGACCGCGCCGAAGACGTTGAGCTGGAAGAGTCGTTCGATGGCGTCGCCCGGCAGTTCGGCCAGCGGCCCGGCCTGGCTCTCGCCGGCATTGTTGACCAGGATGTCCACCGCGCCCAGGCCGGCGGTGAACTCGGCGATGGACGCGGCGTCGGTGAGGTCGAGCGCGCGGTAGTCCACCCCCGGCACCCGATCGGAGTCGGCGATCTTGTCCGGGGTGCGGCCGGTGCCGATCACCCTGTACCCCGCCGCCGCGAACGTCGCCGCGGTCGCCCTGCCGATTCCCGACGATGCGCCCGTGACGACGACGGTGCGGGTGTTGTTCGCGCTCATGCCGCCCACGCTAGCGGGCGCGGGTCTGATGCCACCAGGACCCGTGCGGCCGCGGCGGGGCCCGGTCCGGCCACGGTCGCGCGCTGGGTGACCGGTGGATCGATGCGATGTCCGGGCGCCGGGGCGCGGGCGGCGGCTCCGCGAGGGTCGAGCGGATTCCGAGCCACACTCCCACCCCGAAGGCCGGCACGACGAGAATGGGCACCAGCAGCAGCACAGGTGAACTCATCAGGCGGATCCCTCACGTAAATCACCGATCCAGCCGAACCGGATGCGAAATCCATCGCGCTCCGGCGGCCGCTGTTACGTGACGAATTGGCGTGTCGCGCAGTGTCGTTGCGGGTCGGAGATCAGGTGCGACCGGCCGATTCGGTCGCAATGGCATGAATGTCTACATTGCACGTGATGCCCGAATTGCAGTGAATGCGTATTTGCTTCGCATGCCTTCGGACCGATTGCCGCCGACCGGAATTCATCGTTCACCGCCGTAACGCCCACGCTCTCACGGGCTTACCGGGCAAACCTCGTGAACCCGATGAACTGGACAACTGTCTGAGTCAAAGAGGGGGTTCATGTGACAGCATGAAACACCTTTTGTGTAAGTTGGGCCACACCGGCCGCGGTGACTCGAGGGATTTCGCCGACGCTCCGGGCAGGTGTCGGTGTGAGTCGATGGGGACTACAGGTAGATGTTCGACTGGGATCTATTGCGCGGTACCACCGGTGTACTCGTCATGACGCAGCTCGCGCAGGAGCGCGGCGTGCCCGCGGCCGCGGTGCTGGCGGGAACGAGTCTGTCGCTCGAGGCGGTGCAGGACCCGGACCGGGAGATCACCGCTCGCGACGAGCTCACCGTGGTGCGGAATCTGCTCGGCCGCTGCGGCGGCGAGCCCGGGCTCGGGGTGGCGGCCGGGAGTCGCAACGCGATGTCGCTCTCGGGGTCGTGGGGGCTGGCGCTGCTGAGCAGCCGGACGCCGCGCGAAGCGGTCGGGGTGGCGGTGCGGTACGTCGGGCACACCTTCGCCTTCGGGCGGTTGCGCTTCTCCGAATCCGGTGGCGAGGCCCGGTTGGTACTCGATGATCAGGGCGTGCCCGAGGACGTCCGGCCCTTCCTGGCCGAACGGGCGATGACCGGCATGCAGATGATCGGCCGCGAACTGTTCGCCACCGACGTGCTCGCGCGCCGCATCGCTTTCCGGCGGACCGCACCCGCCGACATCGGCCGGTACCTCGCCGTGTTCGGCATCCAGCCGGTCTTCGGCGCGGCCGTGGACGAGATCGTCTTCGACAGCGCGTACCTGGACGCGCCGCTGCCGCAGGCCACCGAATGGGCGCGCAGCACATGCGAGAACCTGTGCCGCGCGCTGCTCGCGCGTCGCCAGGCCCGGGGCGGGGTGGCGGGGGCGGTTCGCGATCTGCTGGTTCGCGATCCGGGCGAGGTGCCCGATCAGGCCGCCGTCGCGACCGAACTGTTCATGAGCTCGCGCACCCTCTCGCGCCGGCTCAACGAGGAGGGCACCTCGTTCCGTGCACTGCTGGACGAGGTGCGCCAGCTGCTGTCCGAACAGCTGCTCGATCACACCGACATGACCACCGAACAGGTGGCCGCGCGCCTGGGATACGCGGAGGCGGCCTCGTTCATCCGCGCGTTCCGCCGCTGGCAGGGTGTGCCGCCGCAGGAGTACCGTGCCCGCGGGCCGCGGGCGAACGCCCGGGCCGAACTCGACGCGACGGCGCGGCGCACCCGGCCCGAACCCGAGTTCGCCGCCGCGCGCGAATGCCTCGACCCGGCAGCGTCCTAGTCGGCCTCCACGGGGTATCTGTCGGGTGCGTGGTGGGCGTCGGGATAGTCGTGACCAGCGCGGGATCACGCACCGGCACACTCTGACCTACACTGTCTGAGACAGCGCCGTGGGGTTGTGCGGCACTGCGCGGCAGGAAGGATCGGCAACGTGGCCGGACTCAGAAGAAAAGGCTTCACCCGGATGGCCAAGGTGGCGAGCATTCCCGCCACCCTGATGGCGCAGCGCGTCGCGGCCACCGGGCGGGGGCTGTTCGCCGGGGCGGAACGCGGCGGCATCACCGACGACATGCTCGACAGCGCGGCCACCCAGGTCTTCGCGGTGCTGGGCGAACTCAAGGGCGGGGCCATGAAACTGGGCCAGGCGCTCAGCGTGGCCGAGGCCGGGGTGCCACCGCGTTTCGCCGATCCGTTCCGCGAAGCGCTGACCCGGTTGCAGCAGGAAGCGCCGCCCATGCCGGTGGCGCACACCCATCGCATGCTGGATCTGCAGCTTGGGACGGGATGGCGTAAACGCTTCGCGCACTTCGAGGACGAGCCCATCGCCGCGGCCAGCATCGGCCAGGTGCACCGGGCCGTCTGGCACGACGGCCGCGAGGTCGCGGTGAAGGTGCAGTATCCCGAGGCCGAACAATCACTGCGCGCCGATCTGGAAATGCTGCACATGGTCTCGGGCGCGTTCACCACCCTGCTGGCCGGAACCAACGCCCGCCAGCTGATCGAGGAATTCCTGGAGCGCACCGAGGACGAGCTCGACTACCGGATCGAGGCCACCTACCAGCGCCGCTTCGCCCGCGAATTCGCCGGTGACCCACAGTTCTTCGTGCCGCGCGTGGTGGCCGCCGCGCCCAAGGTCCTCGTCTCGGAGTGGATGACCGGCACGCCGCTGTCCCGCATCATCGCCGCGGGCGAACGCGCGGACCGTGATCGGGCGGGCCTGCTGCTGGCCGAGTTCGCCTTGTGCTCGCCGTCGCGGGTCGGACTGCTGCACAGCGACCCGCATCCCGGCAACTTCCAACTGCGCCCGGACAATACGCTCGGGATCATCGATTTCGGCGCGTGCACCGAGATTCCGCACGGCATTCCACGCGCGGTGGGGCGGGTGGCCCGGGCCGCTCTGGCTCGGGACTACGACGCGCTCGAGGCGGTGCTGCGCGAGGAGGGCTTCGTCAAACCGGGCGCGCCCATCGAGATGGGCCCGCTGCGCAATCGCATCGAACCGCTGCTGGACCGGATCGAGGGCGGCAGTATTCACCTGTCCCGCAGCATGTTGCAGGAGGAAACCGCCCGGGCCCTGGCCCCGGAGAACATCTCCCTGGTGAACGCGCGGGCCGTGCGCGCCCCCGATGATCGGCCCGAGTACGCCATGCTGGGCCGGGTGCTCGGCGGCGTGGTGGGCATCTGCGCCCAGCTCGACGCACAGGGCCCGTTCATCACCCTCGCCGAGAAGTGGGTGCCGGGACTGGGCGACGCTCGGGAAGCCGCTTCCTGAGCGTCGCCGGGTGATCCGGTTCCCCGGGTCAGCGAACGGGTGCGGGAATCGTGGCTCCCGACCCGTTCGCGCCGGTCCGCACCGGCGACACGGTGCCGAACCGGTAGTCATCCAACGGGAAATGTCGATTCTCCCAATACATTTCGAGCTGAGTCGAGGGCCTGAACGCCGCTCCGTCGCCCTGATAGTTGATGTAGTACGTATTCGAACTCGCGCAGCCCTGGGAGAACAGGTGGGTGCGCTTGGCGCGCCGGTCCATGCGCTCGAAGTAGCGGTCGTGCGGCTCCTGGCGGACTTCCACGCAGGTGGCGCCGCGCCGGCGCGCCTCGCCGATGACCCGGGCCGCGTGCGCCGAGGTCGCCTCGATGAGCGGGATGTAGCTGCCCGGTGCGTAGGCGTAGGGCCCGACGATCAGGAAGGCGTTGGGGAACCTCGGTACCGAAACCCCCTGGTACGCCTGGAAACGATGGGCGTCCCAGAAGTCGCCCAGTTCGATCCCGCCGCGACCGTAGATCGGATACGGCGGCGTGTAGCCCTTCTCCATAACCTTGAAGCCGGTGGCCAGCACCACCATGTCGGCGTCCCGGGCCGTCCCGTCGGCGGTGATGATGCCGGTGGGGGTGAACCGCTCGATACCCGTGGTCACCAGGTCCACGTGCGGGCGGGTGAAGGCGCGGAAATAGCTGTTGGAGACCGACGGCCGTTTGCAGCCCAGCCGGTAGTCGGGGGTGAGCTTGCGGCGCAGCTCGGGATCGCGCACCTGCGCGAAAAGGTAGGCCCTGAGCGCGGTTTCGCCGATGGTCAGCCCGGCCCCGGTCACCCGCGGATAGTTCGAGACGGCCAGCCCCGCGCCCAGTCCGGCGTTCACGCCCACGTTGCCCACCGCGCGCACCGTCTTCTGCACCGGCGGGAAGTTCAACACCGCGTTCAGGACCGGGCCCATGGCGAAGTCGGGTTTGGGCGCGATCCAGATCGCCCGGCGCTGGTAGACCGTCAGCTGCGATACCGACTCGGCGAGTTCGGGAATCAGTTGCAGCGCACTGGCTCCGGTGCCGATCACCGCCACCCGCTTGCCGCACGGGTCGTAGTCGTGGTCCCAGCGCGAACTGTGCATGAGCTTGCCCGTGTACTCCTCGATGCCGGGGATGTCGGGCGTGCTCGGCTGTTCCAGCCCGCCCACGGCTCCGATGACGAAGCGGGCGGTGAGGACCGAGCCGTCCTCGAGGGTGACCCGCCACAGGTGGTCGGTCTCGTCGAAGACGCCCTTCGTGGCGCCCGCGCCCAGGCGCAGCTTGTTCCGCAGCCCCTGCGCGTCCACGACTTCCTCGGCGTAGCGCTGCAATTCGCTGCCCGGGGCGAACAATCGCGACCACTGCGATCGCTGCTGGAACGAGAAGTTGTAGATCGGTGACGGAATGTCCACGGCCACACCGGGATAGGTGTTGGCCAGCCACGTGCCGCCCACCTTCGGCCACTTGTCGATGATCAGGAAGTTCTCGACCCCGGCCCGGCGCAGGGCGACGCCGGCGCCGATGCCGCCGAGACCGGCGCCGATGATGATCACCTCGTAGGTGGGGGTGAGCGGGGAACCGGTGGTGTTCATGAGCGTGACCTCGTGTTTCGAGATTCGGAAGCGACTTCCGAGAGTTGACGCCGGCGCAGTTTTCCGGCGGTGGTGCGGGGGAGTTCGGGCACGAACACGATCTCGCGTGGCACCTTGTAGCCGGCCAGCGTGGATTTGACGTGCTGTTTCAGTTGCGCCGCGGTGACCTGTGCGCCGTTCTTGCGAACCACCACGGCCAGCAGTCGCTGCCCGAATTCGTCGTCGGGCACCCCGACCGCGCCCGCGTCGGCGACGCCCGCGTGCGCCAGCAGCGCCTCCTCGACCTCCTGCGGGAAGACGTTCTCCCCGCCGGACAGGATCATGTCGTCCGAGCGGCCGTCGATGAACAGCCTGCCCCGAGCGTCGAGGTGCCCCAGATCGCCCGTGTCCAGATACTTTCCGACCATGGGCTTGGACCTGCCGTCGCTGTAGCCGCGGAAGACGGTGGGGTTCTTGTTCAGTACCCGGCCGGTGACCCCGGCGGGCACCTCGCGGTCGAGCTCGTCGACGATCCGGATGTCGACGATCCCGGTGGGCGGCTTGCCGACCGTGCCCGGCGCGGCGCGCAGATCCGCGGGGGTGGCCACCGTCCCGGCGCCGGCCTCGGTGGAGGCGTAGCCGTTGAAGAGCACGTCGCCGAACTCGTCCATGAATTGTCCGGCCAGCCACGGCGGCAGCGGCGCCGCACCGCAGGACACCATCTGGAGGCTCTCGGTGTTGTAGTCCGCGCGAACCTCCGGTGGCAGATCCATCACCCGCTTCAGCATGGTCGGGACGACGCAAACGATGCGCGCGCTGTGCCGTTCCACATCGGCCAGCAGCTGTTCGGCGTCGAAGCGGTCGTGCACCACCGCCGTGGAACCCAGCAGCAGGGCCGCCAGCAGCGCGCCGAACCCGTAGGTGTGGTGCAGCGGCGGCGCGATGAGGATGGGACCGCCCAGGCGTGGAATCGGTTGCAGTTCGGCCAGGTCCGCCAGCGCGAGCACCATGCGCGGATGCAGGGCCGTCACCGGGGCCAGGATCGAGCGTGGGCCCAGCCGCCGGGGCGCGCCCTTGGGCACGCCGGTGGTGCCGCCGGTGAGCAGCACCAGGGAGCCGCCGCGGGCCGGTTCACGCACGGGCGCACCGCCTTCGGCGACCAGCTCGGCCACCGTCGGCAGTCCGCCCGCCGTGCCGCGCACCACCACCCGGTGCCCCCCGAACCCGGATTTCGCTATCTCGGCGTCGAATTCGGCGTCGTACAGCAGCAGATCCACGTGTTCACGGGCCAGCACCTCACCAATCTGAGGTCCGGCGAATCCATGGTTCAACGGCACCAGATCGGCGGAGAGCCGGGTCGCGGCGAAGGCGGCGATCACGAATCCGCGGTGATTGCGGCACAGCACCGCAACGCGATGCCCGCGCCGGATGTTCCAGCGGGCGCGCAGGGCCGCGGCCAGCCGCCGGACCTGACGATCCAGTTCCGCGGCGGTCAGTGCGCCGTCGTCGTCGATCACCGCGGCGCGATCGGGGAACCGCGCGGCGAAGGCGGCCGGCAGCGTCGCCGGTCCGGCGCCCCCGCGCAGTGCCAGCGCCACGTGCCCGATGCGGCTGGGCGGCACCAGGTTCAGGACTCCCGAGGCCGGGACGAATCCCGCGACGGTGACCGCGTCGTCCAGCAGCGTCGCCACTCGTTCCACTCGCTCGAGCGCACCGGCCCAGTCGGTCGGGCGGTTGCGCCGGCTGCCCGTGCGGGCGTACAGCGTCAGCGCTCGCTGGGCCAGATGCGAGCTGTCCATGGCGTACAGCAGCGGCGTGCCCGCCCGCTCCCACCACGGCCGGATTGCCAGGGGCCGGTCCACGATCGCCCGGCACACCAGGCTCGCGGCCTCCTCGGTGGACATGCTCGGGGTGTAGCGGTAGACCCGGAACGGGCCGAGCATGTCCGAGCGCACCAGGGGCAGATGCACCGCCGTGCTGGTGATCCCGTTGGCGCGCAATTCCGGTGCGGCCCCGCGCATCCAGGAGTTGAACGCCGACTTGCTCGCGATGTAGGCCGTCCAGCCCACAGCCGGGGTGTGCACGCCCGCGGTGCTGATGTTGACGATGTGCCCGCGCCGGCGTGCGCGCATCGCGGGCATCAGACTCAGCACCAGGCGCACCGGGCCCAGGTAGTTGATCCGCGCGGTGTCGTCGAAATTGTCCCAGCGGTCCTCGGATTCGGCGAGCCAGCGGTGAATCGACTTGCCCGCGTTGTTCACGAAGACATCGATGTGCCCGTGCTCGGCCAGCAACCGGGCGATGAGCGCGGCGCAGGCGTCGGTGTCCGAGAGATCGGCGGGGTAGGGGTGAATCGTTCCGGGACAGTCGGATACCTCCGCGCGCAGCTCCTCGAGCAGCGCCGCGCGCCGGGCGACGGCCAGCACCGTGGCGCCCTGGGCGGCGAGGCGGCGCGCGGTGGCACGGCCGACGCCCGACGACGCTCCGGTCACCAGGATCACCGTGCCCGCCACGGCCGGAGCCAGGCGGCGGTCGCTGATTCCGTAGCCGGCGGCGCCGAGCGCGATGCGGAGCGATTTCGGCAGTTCGATCATGGGCGCGACTTCCTTGTCGAGCGGCCCGCCTCAGGCGGGGGATTCGGTCTTCGCGCGGCGCCGGGGCCGGTCCCCGTTGGCCCGGGACGGCTGCGGTCGGGGCCGCAGGATGTCGAAGTGATAGTCGGCGAAGGGAAATCGCCGTGCACCGCGCCGGGCGCGGAAGAATCCGGTGGGCCGGATGTACGTGCTGTCGCCCTGGGAGTTGCGGTAGTAGGTCGGTACGTGCGCGTTGAGCTCGGCCAGATAGAAGCGCATGGCCTCGCTGTTGCGGTAGATCATGCGGTGATAGGCGTCGTGCGCGTGCTGCCGTACCGCCACGAACGTCGCGCCCCGGCGGCGGGTCTCGGAGATGGCCCGCACCGCGTGATCGGCGGTCATCTCCACGAAGGCGTGCCAGCTGCTGCCCGACCAGGAGTACGGCCCGACCAGGGTCCACCGGTTCGGCAGCCCGGGCAGCGCGACGCTCTCGTACGCCTGTAACCCGTGCTCGGTGTAGAACTTGCCCAGATCCACACCGTCCCGGCCGATCACCATGCCGGGGGTGTAGGTCTCGGGATCGGAGAAGACGTGATAGCCGGTGGCGAGCACCACCATGTCGAACTCGCGCTCCACCCCGTCCGCGGTGCGCAGACCGTGTGCGGTGAACGTCTCGATCCCGGTCGTCACCAGTTTCACGTTGTCGCGATTGAAGCTGAGCAGGTAGCCGGTATTGGCGGTGGGGCGCTTGGCGATCGGGCCGTAGTCCGGGGTCAGCGCGGCCCGGGTGGCCGGGTCGTGGACCATGAGCCGCAACAGGCCCCGGTACCCGGCTATGGCGGTTGCGTCCACGGCCCGCAGGGTCGGGCGCACCACGGCCATGGGCGCGTTGGACATGGTGCGCAGGGCCAGATCCACGCCGACCAGCACCGCCCCGTGGGCGGCGGCCTGCAATCCCGGGGTGCGCAGCGCGAGTTTGACCGCGGCCGGGATCCGCGGATTCGGCTTGGGCACACACCAGACCGGGGTGCGCTGGAAGACCGTGAGCGAATCCACCTGTCCCGCGATGGCCGGGGTGATCTGCACCGAGCTCGCGCCGGTGCCGATCACCGCTACCCGTTTGCCCGCGTGGTCGTAGTCCTCGTCCCAGTCCGAGGGCCGCTGGATCTTGCCCCGGTAGTCCGCGAGTCCCGGGATCCCGGGATCTGTTCTGGGACTGATGAAAGCACCGACCGCGCTCACCACGAAGCGTGCGGTGATCACCCCGCCGCCCTCGAGATGCAGGTTCCAGCGGTGTCGGTCCTCGTCCCATTCCTCGCTGGTCACCGCCGTGCCGAAGCGCAGGTGCGGGTAGAGCCCGAAGCGCCGGGCGACCTCCATGTGGTAGCGCTTCACCTCGGGGCCGGGCGCGAAAAGCCTGCTCCAGTCGGCGTTGCGGGCGAACGAGTACTGGTACGCGAGCGAGGGGATATCGACTTCCAGTCCGGGGTAATGGTTTTCGTGCCAGCTTCCACCTACCTCGTCGGACCGCTCGATGATCACGAAGTCGGCGATGCCGGCGCGCTTCAGCTTGACGCCCGCGGCGATGCCGCCCGGTCCGGCGCCGATGACCGCCACTTCGTGATCGGGCGGCGAATCGGCGGGCGGCGTGTGTGCGTTCGATGCTGTGACCACGGTGTCGAGCCTTCCGGGCGAGGGCGGGTGCCACTCCAGACTAGGACTGTCTGGGACAGTGATCAAGGGGTGTGCGGCAGCAGCCTCGGGCCCGGGCGGGCGTGGCTCGGAAAGGGGGGTCGAAGTCCGGCTACGCGCGCCGGCGCGAATCGCCGATCGTGCTGCGCCGCAATCGAACAGCGGCCAGATCGGTCGGCCCGCCGGTGCGGGCGCGGTGCCGCGCCATCACCTCGGTGAGCTCGGGCGACCAGCGCAGCACCTCGTCGCGGATGGGGCCCGACGCGCCGAGCTGGCTCACCAGACCGAACAGCGTCGTCACCGCGCGGCCGAAGGGAACGTAGTAGGCGGGCAGGTCGAGATGGCGGTTCACATTGTCCAGCCGCGGATTCAGCGCCACCAGCACGCGCGCTCGCAGCCACTCCCGGTCCACCCGGGCGCGCTCGCGCAGCAGCAGTTCGGCGTAGGCGCGCAATTGGTCGCCGAGCGCCACCGCGTCGAAAACGCTGTCCCGGCGGGCGAACCCGTGCCTGCGAATCGCCGCGTCCAATTCCGCGGGCCCGCCGTTGATCAGGGCGTCGCCGACCTCGAACACCATGGGCGCGAACTGCGGGGGCGGCCACGGCGTGCACGCCCCGAAATCGACCACGCCCAGTCTGCCGTCGGGCTGCACCCGGAAATTGCCCGGATGTGGATCGCCGTACAGCAATCCGGTGCGTTCGGGGGAGGACAGCACGAATCGAATCGCCAGCAGGCCCACGCGATCTCGTTCTGCCTGCGCGCCCATGTCGATCAGCCGCGTCAGCGGAACACCGTCCAGCCATTCGCTGACGATGACGTCCCCGCGCCGGGCCACCACGCGCGCCACCCGGAAGTCCGGGTCGCCGTCGAAGGCGAGGGCGAAGGCGCGCTGATTCTCGGCCTCCTGCGCGAAATCCAGTTCCGCGCGGATGCATTCGGCCAGTCGCTCGGTCATGGCGCGAATATCGGCGTTGGGGACGAACACCGCGAGCAGTGCGGACATGCGCCGCAGGTGCTCCAGGTCGCTGTGCACCGCCTCGCGCGCGCCCGGGTACATGAGCTTGACCGCCACCGGCCTGCCGTCGTGCCAGATCGCCCGATGCACCTGGCCGATGGTCGCGGACGCCGCTCTGCGGTCGTCGAATTCGCGGAAGTTCACGCGCCAGTCCGGCCCGAACGATTCCGTGAGCACGGCGTGCACCGTGCTCGGCAGCATCGCCGGTGTCGAATCGTGCAGGCGGCTCAGGGCGATGCGATACGGTTCGGCCAGCTCCAGCGGCAGCGCCAGCTCGTAGACGGCCAGCACCTGCCCGATCTTGGCGGCGAATCCCTTCAGTTCGCCGAGCACCTCGAACAGGTGCTGGGCGGTGCGCAGCCGGATCTCGCGATCCACCTCGGTCCGGGACCGGCCCAGCGCCTTCTTGCCGGCGCCCGCGGCCCGGCGACCGGCGAACGCGAGGGGGAGCGCGGCCAGCTTGGCGGAGCGAACGGCCGTGCGGGTGGGCGGATTACCGGCGAGGTCCCCGTTCCCTCGCCGTCCACCCGTGCGCCGAACACTCATGCGACCAACCCCTCGCGCGTAGTCTGATGCGCTGCGAGCAGTCTGCCAGAAAGTGAGACTGGCCGGTCCGTATCACCCGGCGGCGCGGCCGGAATCCCGGATCATGAGATGAACGGCCGCGCGCCGCGGCGGGGTCAGCGCTGGCGTGTCGCAAGCAGGGCCAGATCGGTGAGCCGGTGCGCGCGGGCGATCTCGGCCGGGGTGAAGGGGTCCTCCGCCCGGACGAAGGTCATCGCCACGCCATCGTCCTCGGGGGTGATCTCCAGAACCGTTCCGGCCGTGCCGCGTTGGGTCTCGCCGGCCGGTGATGTGGGCGGAAGATACTGCGCCCCGAGCAATTCCGCGATGGCCAGCGGCAGCTCGCCGGGATCGTGCGCGATGCGTGCGGCCAGGCCGAGCGCGCGGGTCTGCCCGTCCACCAGCGTCAGCGCCGAGGCCGGCCAGATGCCGACGGTCGCGCCCCCGGAGCGGGAGATGGCGCCGGCCAGGCGCGGTGGATCGACGTCGGCGGGGGTGGAGACCACCAGCTCGTCCAGCACGCCGTCCTCGAGGTGGTGCACGTGCACGGTGAGGATGTTGGCGTGCCGGGCGGCCAGGTGCTTGGTGAGCAGTTCGAGCCGGCCCGGGGTGTTGTCCAGGCGCACCCGGATCCGCCACAGCAGTTCGGCGCTGTCGAGGTGATGGCGGTGGCGCAGTTCCGGGCCGTGCAGCCAGCGCGCCAGATAGCGCATGGCCCCGGGCTCGACCACCCAGATGACCAGGATGGTCATGCTGACGGTCAGCACCGCCACCGTGGCGATGTAGGGCAGTTCGAAGTGGAAGACGACGGCGTGCAGGGCGAGTTCGAGCGGGAAGACCACGCTCAGTTTGGCCAGGGTGAGCCGGGTGCGACGGGGGTGGGGCAGGCGACCGCACACTTCGCATGCCAGCGCATGTACTTCGGTTTGCCTCATGTTCACCAGGGTGCGGTGCGCAGGTTTCCGCGCTGTGCCGCGGTGTAAAGAAGGCGTGACCGTCTCGGCACAAAGCCTTGCGCCACCGGCACTTTCAGTGAACAGAGCCACAGTGGCTCGCGTGCTGTGCCGCAGCGCACATCGATTGCCCGGGATTCCGCGCTGCGCACGGGGTCACGCGTCCCGACCCCGGTTCAGCCCCCTGAGCAGCGGAGAGACCGCTCCGGCAGGTGTTTGAAAGGGCGGTCATGAGGTACACATGAGAAGTGGAAGCCCCACCGACCATCGGCGTCGAGGAGGAGTTTCTCCTCGTGGACCCCCGCACCGGTGCGCCCATCGGCAGAAATGCCGAAGTCGCCCGTACCGCAGCGGATTTCGGCCTCGATCTGCAATTGGAAATCATGCGGTGCCAGGTCGAGACCAGCACCCGGGTGCACACGAATACCCATGACCTGCTGCGGGAATTGCGTGAACTGCGCCGCGGAGCCGCGGCCTCGGCGGAGAAGAACGACGCCATGCTGCTCGCGGTCGCGGTGCCGCCGGCCGTCCCGGACGAGCCTTTGTCCATCACCGGCAGCCCGCGCTACCACCGCATCGCCGCTCGCTTCGGCCGTCTGGCCCGGGAACAGGGCCTGTGCGGGGCCCACGTGCACGTGGCGGTCCCGGACCGGGAGGTTGCCCTGCGCGCCAGCAATTTCCTGCGCCCCTGGCTGCCGCTGCTGCTGGCCCTGACGGCGAACTCCGCCATCTACCGCGGTGACGAAACCGGTTATGCCAGTTGGCGGAACATCCTGTGGCGGCGCTGGCCCAGTGCCGGCCCGCCACCGCATTTCGGCACCGTGCACGAGTTCGACACCGCGGTGCGGACCATGCTCTCGCTCGGGATCATCCTGGACGAGAAGATGGTGTATTGGGATGTGCGGCCGTCGATTACGTTCCCGACCGTGGAGGTGCGGGTCAGTGACGTGCCCGCCACGGTGGAGGAGACCGCGCTGCTGGCGACCCTGGTGCGGGCAGCGGTCATGATGTCCTGTCGGCTGCCCGATCGGCCGATCATCGCGGAAGACACGCTGCGCGGGGCGTATTGGAAAGCCGCGCACGAGGGGATGGACGGCCCGGCCATCAATCCCGTTGACGGCCGGGCGATTCCGGTGCGCGATCTGCTGGCGGACCTCGTCGATCTGGTCGAACCCGCCCTGCGGGACCTGGGCGAGGTGAATTTCGTCGCCGACACCGTCACCGCGCTGCTGGAGCGGGGCAACGGCGCACACCGTCAGCTCGCGGCGTTCCGGGCGCGCGGCGAACTCTCCGACGTGATCGAGGAACTCGCCGGCGCGACCCTGGACGGGTGCCGCTGACCTACTTCACCAGCCGGCGCCATTCGTCCAGTTGCGGCGCTTCCGCGCCGATGGTGGTGGATCCGCCGTGCCCGGTGTGCACCAGCGTCTCCGGCGGCAGGGTCAGCAGGCGCTCGGCGATCGAGCCGACGATGACCCCGTAATCGGAGAACGAGCGGCCGGTCGCGCCGGGGCCGCCCTGGAACAGCGTGTCGCCGGTGAAGACCGCACCCAGATCCGGGGAGTGGAAGCAGACCGCGCCGGGGGCGTGACCGGGGGTGTGCAGCACCTGCAGCGCGGTCCCGCCGATCGAGATGATCTGCTTGTCCGCCAGTTCGCCGTCGGGGTCGATCTCGGGGTGGGTGAGCCGCCACACGACCAGATCATCCGGGTGCAGCCACACGGGAGCCCCGGTCGCCGCGGACAATTCGGGTGCGACGCGGATGTGATCGTCGTGCGCGTGAGTCGCCAGGATGGCCTTGACCTTGCGGGTGCCGATCACGTCGAGAATGGCGTCGACATCGTGCGGCGCGTCGATGACGACGCATTCCAGATCGTCGCCGACCACCCAGACGTTGTTCTCGACGTCGAAGGTCTCGCCGTCGAGGCTGAACGTGCCCGAGGTGGTGGTGTGGTCGATGTGCGCCACTACAGCACCACCACCGAGCGCAGGACCTCGCCGTGATGCATCTTGGTGAACGAGGCTTCCACGTCGTCGAGCGAAATGGTCTCGGTGACAAAGGCGTCGAGGTCGAAACGGCCCTGCTTGTAGAGCTCGATCAGGTACGGGAAGTCCCGCGAGGGCAGGCAGTCGCCGTACCACGAGGACTTGAGCGAGCCGCCGCGCGAGAAGAAGTCGATGAGGGGCATCTCGAGCTTCATGTCCGGGGTCGGCACGCCCACCAGCACCACGGTGCCGGCCAGATCGCGGCCGTAGAAGGCCTGCTTCCAGGTTTCCGGGCGGCCGACCGCGTCGATCACCACATCCGCGCCGAAGCCGCCGGTGAGTTCCTGAATGCGCTCTACCGCATCGTCTTTGGACGCGTTCACGGTGTGCGTGGCGCCGAAACCGGTGGCCCACTCCAGCTTGCGCTCGTCGATGTCGACCGCGATGACGGTGGTCGCGCCGGCCAGCTTGGCCCCCGCGACGGCGGCATTGCCCACGCCGCCGCAGCCGATGACCGCGACACTGTCACCGCGCGAGACGTTTCCGGTGTTGATGGCCGCGCCCAGGCCCGCCATCACGCCGCAGCCCAGCAGGCCCGCGGCCACCGGCGAGGCGGTCGGATCGACCTTGGTGCACTGACCCGCGTGCACGAGGGTCTTCTCGGCGAACGCGCCGATGCCCAGCGCCGGGGTCAGCGGGGTGCCGTCGGTGAGCGTCATGGGCTGGGTCGCGTTGAAGGTCGAGAAGCAGTACCACGGCTTGCCCTTGCGGCAGGCACGGCAGGTGCCGCAGACCGCGCGCCAGTTCAGGATGACGAAATCGCCCGGCTCGACGTCGGTGACGCCCTCGCCGACGGCCTCCACGATGCCCGCGGCCTCGTGCCCGAGCAGGAACGGGAACTCGTCGTTGATGCCGCCCTGGCGGTAGTGCAGGTCGGTGTGGCACACCCCGCAGGCCTGCACCTTGACCACGGCCTCGCCGGGGCCGGGATCCGGGATGACGATCTCGGTGACCTCGACCGGGGCGTTCTTCGAGCGTGCGATCACGCCGCGCACAACTTGGGACACGTAGGGCCTTCCTCGATTTGAGAACAATCCCAACGACTATCGCACCCGGACCGGGCGGCGGGCGACCGGAGACCGGGTAGTGCGCCGGGGTTGCGGGGACGGGAGTGCTGGATTTGCTGGTGGGGGACTCGGGGGGTGCCGGTGGGGACTCAGAGCAGGGCCGCGGCCGCGGCCTCGGCAACGGTGGTAGCGACCATACCCAGCGCGGGGGAGTCCAGTCGCCATTGCTGCCAGTACAGCGGAACGTCGATGTGGACCGCGGGGTCGAGCGGGATCAACTCGTCGGCGGCGCGGCGTTGCAGGTCGGGCATCATGCCCCAGCCCAGTCCGAGCCGGATCGCCTCGGCATAGGCGAAGGACGAGGGGATGTAGTGCCGGGGCGCCTCTCCCTGTTTGCGGGTGTAGCGGCGCATGAGCCGGAATTGCAGATCGTCCTTGCGGTCGAACAGCACCACGGGGGCGGCCAGGAACGCCTGGGCGGTCGCGCCGTCGGGGAACCAGGTGCGGGCGAATTCGGGGTTGGCCATCGGGCGATACCGCATCGCGCCCAGTCGTCGCACCGTGCAGCCCTGGACGGGTGCGGCGGTGGAGGTGATGGCGGCCATGACGGTGCCGTCGCGTAGCAGGCGGGTGGTGTGCTCCTCGTCCTCGCGATGAATCTCGAAGGTGACGCCGTGGCTCGCGCTGCCGAGGGCGGCCATGACCCACGTCTGCAGCGAGTCGGCGTTGACCGCGATGGGGATGTTCACCGCGCGCGCGGCGGGCTGCAGTTCGTCGCCGAGTTCGCGGGCGGTGTCGCTGGTGAGCAGCTGGACCTGTTTGGCCAGGCGCAGCACCGCGAGCCCGGACTCGGTGGGCTGCACCGGTTTCGTGCGCTGCACCAGGATGCGTCCGGCCGCGTCCTCGAGCGCCTTGATGCGCTGGCTGACGGCCGAGGGGGTGACGCTGAGCCGGCGCGCGGCGGCCTCGAAGGTGCCCTCGCTGATGACCGCGTCCAGGGCGCGCAGCTGATCGAGCTGGAGATCCATGTTAAGGAACTCTAATCATCGTTCAGAACAATTAGCTGGCCTGGTGCTGGACGTACGCCTAGCTTCGAACGGGTGAACGCATCATCGGCGGCCCTGGCGGGCCTTTCAGGACTCGGCTTCGGGCTTTCCCTCATCGTGGCGATCGGCGCGCAAAATGCCTTCGTGCTGCGTCAGGGCATCCGCCGCGAGCACGTCCTGCCGGTGGTCGCCATCTGCGCGCTCTCGGACGTGGCGCTGATGAGCATCGGCGTCGCGGGCTTCGGGACGATCGTCAACAGCGTCCCCGCTCTGCTGACCATCGCCAAGTACGCCGGTGCGGCGTTCCTGCTCGGCTACGCCGCACTCGCGGCGCGGCGCGCCCTGACCGCGACGACCCTGAGCACCGCGGGCGGCGCGCCCATCGCGCTCGGTGCGGCGGTCGCGACCTGTCTGGCGGTGACCTGGCTCAACCCGCACGCCTACCTCGACACGATGGTCCTGCTCGGTTCCTTCGCCAGCACCTATGCCACCCCGGACCGCTGGTTCCTGGCCGCGGGCGCGATCACCGCCAGCATCATCTGGTTCCTCTCCCTGGGCTTCGGCGCCCGCCTGCTCGCGCCGGTCTTCGCCAAACCCCGTGCGTGGCAGGTGCTCGACTCGGTCATCGCGCTGGTGATGACCGCCCTGGCGATCGGCCTGCTGGTCGGCTAAGTTCGCCAGGTGCCGTGGCTCAGAGGGCGTTGAACCGGATCTCGTGTGCTTCGGCGGTGAGATGGAGACCGTCGGCCCGCGGCTCGATGCCGGTGAGTTGTGCGCCGAAGGGCAGTTTCTCCAGCGGGACCGTGAAGGTCAGCGGCGCCGAGATCAGGGCGAGTGGGATGGCGGGACCGCCCGCCGCCGGCTGGACCGAGACCGGGGTGATCTCGATGCCGTCGGGCACGGGGGCCACGGTGACGAAGACCGTCGCGGGCACCGGAATGCCCTCCACCGAGAACACGCCCGTGACGCGCAGGCCCTCGGGGCTGTCGGAGATCGTCTCGACACCTTCGGGTGCGTACTGCCGCACGGTGTCGTAGGGCACGATCGCGCGCGCCGTCGCCGTGCCGGCGACGAAGCTCGAACTCTGGTTGGAGATCAGGTCCAGCAGCGGCGCGGACACATTCGTCAACCGCACCGCGAGATCGTGCACGGTGACGTTCTGCTCGGTCCAGTCGCCCACCCGGATGTCGACCTCCCCGTACCGTCCGTCCGCGGCCTGGGTGAGGAACGGGAACCCGGTGATCTGGACACCGGGCTGCTTCGGCAGGTCGTACTCGGTGTGGATCTTGCGCCCGATCTCGTTCTGCGCCATCGCGACCGACACCCGATCGGCTATCCCGAACCCGATCGTCAGCAGCACGATCATGATCAACAACTTGCGCATGCGCTCACCTGCTCGGCCATGCCCCCATCATGCTGTGCGCCCCGCGCGGGCACCGCACGCGACGCGTCACGATTGAAACACCAGTGGTTCAGCCTGGTTCGGGGTCAGCGGCGGACCTCGGCGAGCGGGACCGGGCGGGCGGTGTGGCGGGAGAGCTCGCACGCCTCGGCGATGTAGAAGGCCTCGAGCGCGTCGGCGGGCGGGCAGGGGTTGGGCATCCGGCCGGTGGCGACGCCCACGAACGTGGCCAGTTCCGCGGTGTAGGCGGGGTGGAAGCGGTCGAGGAAACCGGGGTACGCGGGCAGGCTGGAGGGCGGGTAACCGGGTTCGACGGAGTGCAGGGGCGAGCGGTCGTCGAGTCCGACGACGGCATTGCCCAGGGAGCCGAGGACTTCCAGGCGGACGTCGTAGCCCGCGCCGTTGTAGCGGGTCAGCGACACGGTGGCCAGGGCGCCGTCGTCCAGGCGCAGGATGACCGCGGCGGTGTCGACATCGCCTGCGGCGCTGAAGAACCGGTCGCCGCGATTGGCCCCGGTGGCGTACACCTCGACGACCTCGCGGCCGGTCACCCACCGGATGATGTCGAAATCGTGGACGCCGCAATCACGGAACACCCCGCCCGAGCGCGGAATGTACTCCGCGGGCGGCGGCGCCGGATCCAGGGTGGTGGCGCGCAGGGTGTGGACCCAGCCCAGATCACCGGAGGTGACCGCGGTCCGGGCGGCACGGTAGCCGGCGTCGAAGCGGCGCTGGAAGCCGATCTGCACCGGCACCGGTGACCCGGCGAGCCGGTCGATGACGACCAGGGTGCCGAGAATGTCGGCGGCGATGGGCTTTTCACAGAAGACGGGGATGCCCCGATCCACGGCGGCGGTGATGAGCGCCGGATGCGAATCGGTGGCGGTGGTGATGACCAGCCCGGTGAGGTTCGCCGCCAGCAGCGCCTCGATGTCGGGGGCGAATTCCACGCCGAGTTTGTCTGCGGTGCTGCGGGCGCGCGCGGCGTCGGCGTCGGCGACCACGACCGCCTCGACGCCCGGCAACGTCGTCAGCGTCTCGGCGTGTACCGCACCGATACGACCGGTGCCCGCGAGACCAATTCGGATGGGGGGCATGGCAGCTCCTTCGACATCGATCGGTTAATCCCGGGGTGCGGCCGTCGTCGAGCGGACGACCAGGGTGGGTTCCAGGCGCCGGCGGACCGGTTCGACGCGGCCCTCGCGCAAGCGTTCGGTGAGCGCTCGCACCGCGAGTTGCCCGATCCGCACGCGCGGTTGATCGATGGTGGTCAGCGCGATGCTGCGCAGCGCGGCGAACGAGGTGTTGTCGTAGCCGATGACCGAGACGTCCTCGGGCACCCGCAAACCCGCCGCGGCGAGCGCGGACATCGCCCCGACGGCGTTGAAGTCGTTGCCGCAGACCAGCGCGGTGGGAAAACTGGCGGGGGAGAAGATGGTCAGCAGCGCCCGCACCGCCGCGGCCCCCGCCTCGTCGGTGTGCTCGCTGGCGATCACCACCGGTTCGAGCCCGTGCCGTGTCATGGCGGCGTTGTAGCCCCGGCGTCGCGGTCCGGCCGCGAACGCCGCGCCGCCGTCCAGGTGCACGATCCGCCGATGTCCGAGCGCAGCGAGGTGATCCACCGCCAGCGCGGCGCCGGTTTCACCGTCGTCGTTGACCGTGTCCACCTCGGGGATGCTCGACCCTCGGGACACCAGGACCAGCGGGCAGCGTTGCGCCGCATCGCGAATCGAGGCCGCGGGCAGCACCGGCGACAGCAGGATGATGCCGCCGGGCTGGAACTGCAGCAGGCCGGTCAGCGCCGTGCGCTCCCGGCTCGCGCTGCGCCGCCCGGTGTTGAGGATCAACTCGAGCCCGGCTTCCTGCGCCGCCTCGTCCATCCCCTCGACCACATCGGCGAAGAACGCGTTGCGCAGATCCGAGACCACCACCCCGACCAGATTCGAAGTGCGGCTGGCCAATTGGCGAGCCAGGAAGTGCGGTTCGTAGCCCAGCTCCGCTGCGGCCTCGCGCACCGCGCGGCGGCGATGCGCGCTGACCTTGGGTGAATCGCGCATGACCAGCGAGACCAGCGCCCGGGAGACACCGGCCCGGGCGGCCACATCCTCCATGGTCGGTCGCGTCATGCTGCCACACGCTACCGCCCGGTCCCGGGACCGGCAATAGAGCGCTCTAATTCGTGCGCGACACGCGGACACGCGCCCGCGATGAACTCCCATTTCCGTCGATAGTTCAGCTGGCAGAGCACTTTTCGGCGCGATCCACCCTCTTGACACCCCTGTGAGCGGGGTTACATTGTTGGAGCGCTCCAATACCCGGCGCGCCTCGATGGCTACGACAGGTCTGGGATACGCCGATGACCGAAACGCTCCATCCACTGCGCATTGCCGCCGCCCCCATCTCCTGGGGTGTGTGCGAAGTTCCCGGCTGGGGACACGTCCTGGACCCCGCCACCGTGCTGGCTGCCATGGCCGGGCTCGGGGTCACCGCCACCGAATTCGGCCCGCCGGACTATCTGCCCGGCGATCCGCATGCGCTGCGCGGCGTGCTGGCCGCGCACGGCATCACCCCGGTCGGCGGATTCCTGGCCCTGCCCCTGCACCGCGACACCGGGGCCGCCCTGGACACGGCCCGCGACACCGCCGCGCGCTTCGCCGCCGCGGGCGCGGAGGTGCTCGTCCTGGCCGCGGCCACCGGCGAATCCGGCTACGACACCCGTACCCCGCTCGACGGCCACCAATGGCGGACGCTGATCGACACCGCCGAAACCATCGCGGGCATCGCCGCCGACCACGGCCTGCGCACCACGGTGCACCCGCACGTCGGCACCCATATCGAGACTGCCGCCGAGGTCGCCCGCTTCCTCGCCGACACCGACCTGAACCTGTGCCTGGACACCGGCCACCTGAGCATCGGCGGCACCGACCCGGTGGAACTCGGCCGCCGCCACCCCGGCCGCGTCGGGCACGTTCACCTCAAGGACGTACGCGCGGACCTGGCCGACCGGGTCCGTGCGGGGGAGCTGGACTACAGCGCGGCCGTGCGCGCGGGCCTGTACGTCCCCCTCGGTGACGGCGACCTCGACATCGCCGCCCTGATCAACGCGGTGCACGGGGCCGGCTATCGCGGCTGGTACGTCATCGAGCAGGACACCATGCTGGCTCCGGACGCCACCGCCGCGGTCCCGACCGACAATGCCGGACGAAGTCTGCGACACCTGGCCGAAATCGGCTCGGATCTCGCCGCCTCCCGGATTTAGTGGACAGGTGACGACAATGAGGTCTCGATCGACCCGGCGGCGGCTCCGCCGGCTGGCGCCCTGGCTCGCGGTCGCGTCCGTGCTGGCCGCCTGCGCCGGACCCAGCGCGGAGCAGGCCGGTCCGGCCCGCGCGCCCGAAGCCGTCGGGCAGCTGAACTCGGTCGCCGTGATCACCCACGGCAGTCCCGGCGACGCCTTCTGGAACGTGGTCAAGAACGGCGCGGAGGCCGCGGGCGCCGATCTCGGCGTCCGGGTGGAGTACAACTCCGCGGGCGATCCCGGGCAGCAGGCCAAGCTCATCGACAACGCGGTCGCCCGGGGAGTGGACGGGCTGGTGGTCTCGCTGGCCAATCCCGACGCCCTGCGCACCTCGGTCGGCCGGGCGGTGGCGGCGGGGATTCCCGTGGTGACCATCAATTCCGGGGAGTCGGTGAGCGCCGAGTACGGCGCCATCGGCCATGTGGGCCAGAGCGAGAAGCTCGCCGGTGAGGCGGCCGGCAAGCGATTGGCCGCGGCCGGAAAGCGCAAGCTGCTGTGCGTGATTCACGAGGCGGGCAATATCGGCGCCAACGATCGCTGCGCGGGTGCGACCCAGGGTTTCGGCGCCGCGGTCACCCTGCAGGTGGACATCAGCAACCCGACCGACGTGCAGTCCCGCATCAAGGGCGCGCTCGAATCCGACGCGGCCATCGACGCCGTACTGACCCTGAACTCGCAGATCGCGGCCCGCGCGGTGGACGCGGTCCGCGAGTCGCGCTCGGCCTCGGTGGTGGCCACCTTCGATCTCAATGACGATGTGGTGTCCGCGATTCAGGCGGGTTCGCTGCTGTTCGCGGTGGATCAGCAGCAGTACGAACAGGGCTACCTGCCGGTGGTGATGCTGAAGCTCTACCGCTCCAATCTCAATACCGTCGGCGGCGGCCGCCCGGTGCAGACCGGCCCCGCCTTCGTGGACAAGGGCAACGTCGACGTCGTCGCCGGGCTCGTCGCCCAGGCCACCCGGTGAGCGGGAGGAATGAGATGAGCACAGCGACAACGACTTCCGGAACCCCGACGGCGCAGGGTGTGCGCGCCTCGGTCATGTCCCGGCTGGTCGCGCGCCCCGAACTCGGCGCGCTGCTGGGCGCGCTCGCGGTCTTCGTCTTCTTCTCGATCATCACCGACAAATTCCTCAGCGCCGCGGGCGTTCCCACCTGGCTCGACGACGCCTCCACGCTCGGCATCATGGCGGTCGCGGTGGCCCTGCTCATGATCGGCGGCGAATTCGACCTCTCCGCCGGTGTCATGACCGCCTCCACCGCCCTGATCACCGCGATGCTGGCGGTGCACGCGGGCTGGAACGTCTGGCTCGCGCTGCTGGCCTCGCTGCTCTTCGCGCTGGCGGTCGGGGCGCTCAACGGCTGGGTGGTCATGCGCACGGGCCTGCCGAGCTTCATCGTCACCCTTGGCACGTTCCTGGCGTTGCAGGGCCTGAATCTCGGTGTGACCCGGGCGGTCACCGGCGCGGTGCAGGTCTCGGGCATTCGGAGTTCGAGCGGCTACGAGTCCGCGGGCTGGGTCTTCGCCGCCACCACCACGATCGGGGACGCCAGTATCCAGGCGTCGGTGGTGTGGTGGCTCGCGCTCACCGCGCTGGCCGCACTCGTGCTGCTGCGCACCAGGTTCGGCAACTGGATCTTCGCGGTGGGCGGGTCCTTGGCCAGTGCCCGCGCGGTCGGCGTGCCCGCCGCCCGCACGAAGATCATCCTGTTCATGACCACCGCGTTCGCGGGCTGGGTGGTGGGCGCGTGCAACCTGCTGCGCTACTCCAGCGTGCAGGCCAATCAGGGTGTGGGCCTGGAATTCCAGTACATCATCGCCGCCGTGATCGGCGGCTGCCTGCTGACCGGCGGCTTCGGTTCGGTGGTCGGGGCGGCGCTGGGCGCGCTCACCTTCGGCATGGCCCGGCAGGGCATCGTCTACGCGGGCTGGAACAGCGACTGGTTCATGCTCTTCCTCGGCGTGCTGCTGCTGGCCGCCGTGCTGGTCAACAACGAGTTCCGCAAGCGCGCCGAAAGGGTACGCCGATGACCGCGCACCTCATCGAAACCGTCGACATCGGAAAGAGTTACGGCGGCGTGGTGGCGCTGCACGACGTGTCCATGGTGGTGGATCCGGGCGAGGTCACCTGCGTGCTCGGGGACAACGGCGCGGGCAAATCCACGCTCATCAAGATCCTGTCCGGGGTCCATCAGCACGATCGCGGCGAACTGCGCATCGATGGCGTCCCCACCCGCCTCGCCTCGCCGCGCGCCGCCCTGGATCTCGGCATCGCCACCGTCTACCAGGACCTGGCGGTGGTGCCCCTGATGAGCGTGTGGCGCAATTTCGTGCTCGGGTCCGAACCGGTGAAACGCTTCGGCCCGCTCGAGCTGCTGGATCGCGGCACCGCCCGCGACATCGCCCGAAAAGCCTTGGACGACATGGGGATCGAGATCAGGGACCTGGAGCAGCCGGTCGGCACCCTGTCCGGCGGGCAGCGCCAGTGCGTGGCCATCGCCCGCGCGGTGCACTACGGGGCCAAGGTCCTGATCCTCGACGAGCCCACCGCCGCCCTGGGCGTCAAACAGGCCGGGGTGGTGCTGCGCTACGTGGTGCAGGCCCGGGACCGCGGACTCGGCGTCGTGCTCATCACCCACAACCCGCATCACGCCTACCCGGTCGGCGATCGATTCCTGCTGCTGCAGCGCGGCGGGCAGCTCGGCAGCTACGAGAAGTCCGAGATCGACCTGGCCGAGCTGACCCGGCAGATGGCCGGCGGCGCCGAACTCGAAGCGCTGGAACACGAATTGCGGCGGGCGGAGACACCGTGACCGACCTCGAGATGCTGACCATCGGCCGGGTCGGGGTGGACCTGTACCCCGAACAGAGCGGGGTGCCGCTGGCCCGGGTCCGCAGCTTCGCCAAATTCCTCGGCGGCACCGCGACCAACGTGGCGGTGGCCGCGGCCCGGCTGGGCCGGCGCAGCGCCGTGCTCACCAAGGTCGGGCCGGACGGCTTCGGCGATTTCGTGCGCATCGCGCTGCGCGAGTTCGGCGTCGACGCGAGCCACGTGGGCACCGCGCCGGACCTGGCCACCCCGGTGGTGTTCTGCGAACTGCACCCGCCCGCCGATCCGCCGCTGCTGTTCTACCGCGCTCCCATCGCGCCGGACCTCACCCTGACCCCGGACGACGTCCCCTGGGACATAGTCGATTCCGTCCCGCTGCTGTGGGTGACCGGCACCGGCGTCAGCGCCGAGCCCGCCCGCGCCACCCAGCGCGCGGTGCTGGAACGCCGCGCCCGGCGCGGTCACACCGTCCTGGACCTGGACTACCGCCCGATGTTCTGGCCCGGGGAGGAGGTCGCGCGCACCGAGATCGGAAGCCTGCTCGACCACGTGAATGTCGTGGTGGGCAATCGAACCGAGGTGCGCGTCGCCGTCGGCACCGACGATCCGCACGCCGCGGCCGATCGGCTGCTGGCCCGCGGCGTGCGCCTGGCGGTCGTCAAATGCGGGGCCGACGGGGTGCTGATCGCCACCGCCGCCGACCGCTGGACCGTCCCGCCGTGCCCGATCGAGGTGGTGTGCGGGCTGGGCGCGGGCGACGGGTTCGGCGGGGCGCTCGCGCACGGCCTGCTCGCGGGCTGGGATCCGCATCGCATCGCCACCTATGCCAACGCCGCCGGGGCGCTGGTGGCCTCTCGCCTGGCCTGCGCCGACGCCATGCCCACGGCCGCCGAGATCGAGGAGCTGCTGTGCACCTGACCGACGAGCGCTGGCAGCACCTGCTGCGGGTGCGCGCCACCGAGCCCGAGGCCATCCGGCACGCCTACGCCGACCGCCGGCGCCGCCCGAATCTGTTGTCCGGCACCGGCACCCTGTTCCTGGTCGCCGCGGATCATCCGGCCCGCGGCGCCCTCGGGGTCGGCGCGGACAGCACCGCCATGGCCGATCGCCGCACCCTGCTCGAGCGCCTGCTCGTCGCGCTGGACAATCCGGCGGTGGACGGGGTGCTGGGCTCACCGGACATCGTCGAGGAACTGCTGCTGCTCGACGCCGTGCACGACAAGATCGTGATCGGTTCCATGAATCGCGGCGGCCTGGCCGGCGCGGACTGGGAGATCGACGACCGGTTCACCGGCTACGACGCCGAATCCCTCGTCAAGTTCCGGCTCGACGGCGGAAAGATGCTGCTGCGCATGGTCGATTCGGATCCGAGTACCGCGCCCACCCTGCACGCCTGCGCCCGCGCGGTCTCCGAACTGGCCGACCACGGCCTCATGGCCATGGTCGAGCCGCTGCCGTACCGCCGCGACGCCTCCGGTGCGCTGGTCATGCACCGGGACGCCGCCGCCCTGCAGCGCGCCATCACCGTGGCCTCGGGGCTGGGCGTCACCTCCGCCTACACCTGGCTGAAGATTCCCGCGCCACAGGATATTTCGGCACTGGACGCCACCACGCTGCCGGTGCTGGTGCTCGGCGGCGCGCCGTCGGGCGATCCCACCGGCGATCTCGCCGCCTGGGGCGCCGCGCTGCGGCACGAGGTGGTGCGCGGGCTGGTGGTCGGGCGCGGGCTGCTGTACCCGCCCGACGGAGATGTCGCGGGCGCGGTGGCCGCCGCGGCCGCGGTCCTGGCCGGCGACGGTGCGGTCTCGTGAACAGCCTGCACCGCCCCCACGGAAGTCTGCGCGACAGCGTGGATCCCATCGTGCTCACCCCGGACGACGCGGGCTGGACCTACACCGGCCTGCGAGTACTGCACCTGGGCGCGGGGGAGACCCGCGTCGTGCACACCGACGAGTTCGAAGCCTTCGTGCTGCCGCTGGCGGGGTCCTGCACTGTCCGGGTCGACGGGCTCGAGTTCGAACTCACCGGCCGGGACACGGTTTTCAGCCGGATCACCGACTTCGCGTATGTCCCTCGCGACGCCGCGGTCGAGATCTCGACCGCGCACGGCATCGAGGTGGCCCTGCCCATGGCCCGGTGCACCCGCCGCCTCACCCCGAAATACGGTCCCGCCGAGCGGGTCCCGGTCGAGGTGCGCGGTGCGGGCCCCGCGACCCGCCAGGTCGCCAACTTCGGCGTTCCCGGCGTCTGGGACCACGCCGACAAGCTCAGCGCCTGCGAACTGCTCACCCCCGACGGCAATTGGTCCTCCTATCCGCCGCACAAACACGACAGCGCGAGCGAACACGAAGTCGTGAACGAGGAGATCTACTACTTCCGCATCGCCGGGCCGGATGGAATCCGGCCGTCCCGCAGCGGTTTCGGCCTGCACCGAACCTATACCGCCGACGGCGCCATCGACGCCGACGTCACGGTCCGCGACGGCGACGTCTTCCTCGTCCCGCGCGGCTATCACGGCCCGTGCGTGGCCGCCCCCGGCTACCCCATGTACTACCTCAACGTCCTGGCCGGTCCGGGTCCCGAACGCTCCCTGGCCTTCTGCGACGATCCCGCCCACGCCTGGGTTCGTGCGCGGTGGGACGAGCAGACCCCGGATCCCCGTTGCCCGATGACCTCGCACGAAGGACGCGTCGAATGAGACTCACGACCGCCCGCGCGCTGGTGGCCTGGCTGGTCGCCCAGCGCTCGGAAACCCTCGACGGCATCGAGGTGCCGTTGTTCCCCGCGGTGTTCGCCATCTTCGGGCACGGCAACGTCCTGGGCCTGGGCACCGCGCTGCACGAGCACCGCGACACCCTGCCGGTCTGGCGCGGCCATACCGAACAGGGCATGGCCCTGGCCGCCGTCGGTCTGGCCAAGGCGGCCCAGCGCCGCCAGGTCGGCGTCGCCACCTCCTCCATCGGCCCCGGCGCGCTCAACATGGTGACCGCCGCCGGGGTGGCACACGCGAATCGGCTGCCGCTGCTGCTGTTGCCGGGGGACACCTTCGTCAGCCGCGCCCCCGATCCGGTCCTGCAGCAGGTCGAGCACTTCGGCGATCCCACCGGCACCGTGAACGACGCCTTCCGCCCGGTGAGTCGCTACTTCGACCGCATCACCCGCCCCGAGCAACTCATCGCGACCCTCCCACAGGTGGCCCGGGTGCTCACCGATCCGGCCGCGACCGGACCGGTGACCTTGGCGCTGCCGCAGGATGTTCAGGTCCAGGAGTACGACTTCCCCGACGCGCTCTTCGCGCCCGTGGTGCATCGGGTACCCCGCGCGCGCCCGGACCTCGGCGAACTCGCCGCCGCGGCCGCGGCCCTGCGCGCCGGCGAACGGCCGCTGCTGATCCTGG
>NZ_JBEXUS010000081.1:0-38431 GCF_040614455.1 Nocardia sp. NPDC005978 | reverse complement strand
GGGAGGTTGACCGGCCCCGGCCCGCGGTCGGCGAACTCGACGACGACCGCGCTCCCGTCGCCGGCGCCCGAGTCCGTGCCGGGCTCGCGGTACGGCGCGGGTTTGTGTCCGGCGTCCCCGGGTAGTGCGGAGCAGACATCTTCCGGCGAACCGAGCGCATCGGTTTCGCATCGCAAGGGAACCCGTCCGCTGTGTGCGGGGCCTCGACCGGGGCCGTCCGCCGACGAGAACGATTGTGGGAGCAATGAACACGACACGCAGCCTCTCGGCCTCCAAAGCGGCCTACGCGGTCACCGCGGGCGTCTGCGCCGCGCTGCTGGCCACCTCCGCGCCGGCCTCGGCCGCCCCGGCGGCCCCGGTGCCGAACCTCGAACTCGCGCGCTACCTCGGCACCTGGAACCAGCTCGCCGCGATACCGCAGTTCTTCAACCTGGTGTGCGCCCGCGACACCCGGGCGAACTACAGCCTCGACCCGGCCGGGGACGTCACCGTCCGCAATTCCTGCACGACCTGGACCGGCGACCCCAACGAGATCGTCGGCACGGCCAAGGTCACCGACCCGGCGACCAATGCCCAGCTGGCGGTGAACTTCCGCGGTGAGACCAAGACCGAGACCAACTACGTCGTCACCGCCCTGGACCCCGGCTACGGCTGGGCCCTGGTCGTGAATCCCACGCGCACGGCCGGTTTCGTGCTGTCCCGCACGCCGGTGCTGACCGACGGACAGTGGTCCGAGATCCGCACCGCCATCACCGCGGCGGGCGCCAACGACTGCCTGTTCCTCACCTCGCCGACCACCGGCGGCTACGACGCGATCGAGCCGCTGTGCACGAAGTCCATCACCGACACCGTGGCTTAGCCGAACCCTCCGACAGCTCAGCTCAGCCGTTCCACCGCTTCGGCCAAAGTGTCGATGCAAACGGCCGGTTCCGGCAGGGCGAGGGCATCCCAGCCGGGGCCGGCGACGTACACCGTCGCATCCGCCCGATGGCACGCGTGCACCGCCGACACCAGCGCCGTGGCCGGCTGGTGCGACCACAGCAGCACACGCGCCGGGGACGGCAGCCGATGCAGCGTGTCCCGCAGCGCGGCCGCCGGCACATCCGGCCCGAGCATGTACGCGCCGACGCCGCGCTCGGCCAGCGCGGCGCGCAGCACCTCGATCGGCAGCGAATGCGTTTCGCCGCCGGTGCAGGCCAGGACCAGGGGCGCGGGCGGACTGTCGGGCGGGGGAGCGGCGCGGTGCAGGGTCGCGATGACGCACCAGGAGAGCAGATGTTCGACGTCGACGCAGCCCTCGCCGTGGAGCTGGCGCGCCACGATGTCGCCGAAGGCGGGGCGGCACAGCCGATCCCAGGTGTCGATCACCCCGTAGTCGCGGATGTGGGTTTCCAGCATCGCGCACACGCTCCGGCTCTCCAGCGCGAACGCCGCGGTCAGCAGCGCGGCGCGGTCGCCCAGGGTCAGCGCCGGTCCCCGGGCCGCGCTCGCCGCGCCGGCCGGGGTCGCGCCCGCCCTGACCAGTTCGACCATGCGGGCCAGCACCGCGATATCGGCCTCGGTGTACAGGCGGTGCCGTCCGGGCCGGTCCTGCTCCGGTCCGATCCGGTAGCGACGATTCCAGCTGCGCAGCGTGGCGGTCGGGATCCCGAGCCGCTCGGCCACCGTGCGCACCGGGTACCCCGCGTGCTCGGAGCTGGGGTGCGGATCGTCTGGCATGTCCTGATTGTGCCTGGCGGGGCGCGCCGAGCCGATCGATATCCGGTGCGCTGGTCGGCGTGTCCCGTGCCCGCGCCGCCTCCTGCCCGGTCCCGCCGACTTCGGCGGACCGCCCCAACTCTCCGAGGCCGACAAGCGTGCCGCGCCCGGTGCCGTCGGTCACAATGGCTTGAACCTCCACCCCGGTGGAGTTCGTAGCGTAAGGGCACGGCCGCCGGCCGGGATCGCCGTCGCGAGGGTGGCGCGGTGAAGTCGGCAGGCGCGCTGGGGGATACGTGACCGGGCAGAGGAAGGGAGAGTCATGGCTGGCATACGAGAAGCGGTTTTCGCGGGCGGCGCCGACGACACCGAGGCGGTGCGCCGATGACGGGCGATTCCGGTTTGAATCCCGCCGCGGTCGAACTCGGCTGCTTCTTCCCGCAGCCCCGCGAAGTCGTCTGGAACGCACTGATCGATCCCGACCTGCTCGAACGCTGGATGGTGCGCCCGACCGGCTTCGAACCCACCGTCGGCACCCACTTCCTGTTCAACACGCCCGCCATCGCTCCGGGCGAGGTCGCCTGCGAGGTGCTGATCGCCCGGCCTCTCGAACAGCTGGCCTACAGCTGGACCTATTCACTGTCCGATCCGCCCGCCACCTGGACCATCGACTGGACGTTGCGGGCGCAGGGCCGCGGCACCCGGCTGCTGCTGACCCAGACCGGCTTCGACATCGAGGACCGCCGCCAGCGCATGCAGCGCAACGCCATGGAACGCAGCTGGCGCAATACCCTCCCGCGTCTCGGTGACTGGATAAACAGCTAGCGGAATGCCCTGCGCCGCAGCGGGACCGATGCGACAGTAGGGCGCATGGATATCGGTATCGCATTGCCCACCATGTGCTCGGGCTATAACCGGAGCTCGACCGTCGATTGGTGCCTGCGCGCCGAACAGGGCCCGTTCTCGAGCATCTCCTGCGGGGAGCGCATGGCCTTCCACAATCCGGAAATGTGGACCACGCTGGCGGCGGCGGCCGCGCTGACCGAACGTATTCGCATCTTCGCCAATCTGACCGTGCTGCCCGCGCATCCGCCGGAGTTGGTCGCCAAGCAGGCCGCCACCCTGGACGTGCTCTCCGAGGGCCGCCTGACCGTCGCGGTGGGCGTGGGCGGGCGGCGCGACGACTATCGCAGTCTCGCTTCCGATTTCGGTCATCGGCACGATCGCCTCGACGAGGGCGTGGCGGCGCTGCGCGCGCTGTGGGCGGGCACCCCGCCGGTGCCCGGCGGCGATCCGCTCGGCCCGCCGTGCGTGCAGCCGGGCGGACCGCCGATCCTGGCCGGGGCCCTGGGCCCGAAGTCCCTGGCCCGGGCTGCCCGCTGGGCGGACGGGGTGGTGGCCTTCAGCGTCGGCGGGGTCCCCGCGGAGATCTCCTGGTCCGCCGAGTCGGCGCGGCGCGCCTGGTCCGAGGCCGGCACGGGCACCGCGCCGCGACTGGTCAGCGGCTGTTTCTATGCCCTGGGCGTTCCCGATCCGGCCACCGCGCTGCGCGACTTCACCGCGCAGTACCTGGACTTCATGGGTTCGGACAACGCCGCGGCCGCGGCCGCGTCCATGAAGACCTTCGACGCTCCCACCCTGCACCGGGCGCTGGACGCCGCTGAAGCGGCGGGCCTGGACGAGTTCATTCTCGTGCCTGCGGCCCCCGGTCTCGAGGTGCTCGAGGCGACGATCGAACTGATCGAATCGCGCTGACCGCGCGGCACGCTCGACACCGCACGCGGTGACCCGCCGCGCTCGAGAGCAACTTCCGAGCATCCCGCACCCGCGAGGCCGTGCGGCCCCCTACCCTGCTCGGGTGACTTCCCCTCGAGCACGGACGATTTCACTGCCCACCGGCCCGCTCGGCCTGGTCGACTACGGCGATCCGGCGGGTGCGCCGGTGGTCTACTGCCACGGCGCTCCCGGATCCCACGTGGAGGCGGTCGCCTTCGACGCTCCGGCCGCCGCGGCCGGCATCCGGCTGATCGCCATCGACCGCCCGGGTATGGGTCTTACCCCGATGGGCGCGCGCCAGCGTGTCGTCGCGGACTGGGCCGAAGCGGTCGCCGCCCTGGCCGACCACCTCGATCTGGACCGGTTCGCCGTCGTCGGCGTCTCCGGCGGCGGCCCGCACGCGCTGGCCTGCGCCCACCGTCTCGGCGACCGGGTGTCGGCCGTGGCGGTGGTCAGCGGCCCCGCCCCGCTGGAAACCCTGAGCGCGGCAGCGGAATTGGACGAAGCGGGCCGCAGGCGCAGGCGCCTGCTCGCGCTGCTGCGCACATTCCCGCTGCTGTCCCGCCCGCTGGCCGCCCGCCTGTCGATGTTCGTCCACAAACCCGGCGGCATCGACGCCCTGGTCGGTCAAATGTGCCCGCGCGACCGCGAACTCATCGCCGCCGACCCCGAACTGGCCGACAAGCTCCAGGCCAATATCACCGAGGCGTTCCGCCAGGGCAGTCACGGTGTGGCCGCGGATCTGCAATCGCTCACCAGCCCCTGGGGTTTCCGCCTCGCCGACATCACCGTGCCCGTGCACGTCTGGCACGGTGAATCCGACAACAATGTCCCGCTACTGGACGGCAGGCACCTGGCCGCCGCCCTGCCCAACAGCCGCCTCACCGTGCTGCCCGGGGTCGGCCACCTGCTGTTCGTGCACCACGCCGCCGAGATCCTGGACGGGCTGCGCCAGTCCGATCCCGCCGAGCGCCGCTGAGCGACCGGCCGGCGCGGGTCCCGCGCGGTGGCGAACGGGCGTCGCCGCGCGGTGCCCCTGGCGTGGATCATCACGCGTTGCCTCAGTGCGGGTCGTCGCGCGGTGCTCAGGTGTCGGTCGACGCGCGGTGCCCAAGCGTGGGTTGTCGGTTGGTGCCCCGCATTGTCGCCTAGGGGACGCCCTGTTCGCCGTGACGGCCTGTTCGTCGCCCTCGTCACCGTCGGGCACCCGGGCCGGACTGCACGCCCCGTATGGTCGCCGCGGTGCCCTAGCGTGCGTCCCCGCGCAGTGCGATGCCGATCCCGCCGACCGGGCGGCGATCGATGTCGCACTGCAGGATTTCGTAGGGCGCGACCGTGCCCGGCTCGAGCTGCCCGTCGGCGTGCACATCGAGCCGGAGTTCGCGCTGCTCACCCGGATCCAGTTCGACCGCGTAGTCGAGAGTGCCCGTGCCGTAGGCGGATTCGCCGGCCACCGGATCGGTGAGCCGCAGGTCCGCCGCTGCGCGGGTGGGGCGCCAGTTCGCGCCCGCGGTGAAGTGCGCCCACAGCTCCGAGTCGGCGGCCCGCACCAGCACCAGGTAGGCGGTGCGCTCCTCGGTCGGATTGGTGATCAGGAAGCTGATCGGGACCGGCGAACTCGCCTGCACGGCAGCGAGATTGTGCTGTGCCCAGTGCCGGTCGGTGATCGGCTGGGCCAGGTTTCCGGTGGGCAGGTCGAGCACGTGCCAGACCTTGGCGAGCAGGCAGATGTGCGGACCCGCGGCGACCGGAACGGGATCGGCGCTGGTCATGGTGAGCGTGGTGGCCCGCCCGCCGTGCGGCGCCACGGCCACGGTGGCGAACCCGATGAACTTGTCCTTGTCCGGAACGAGCGGCCCGCTGGTCGGATGCGACCACCACACCGCCACATTGGCCAGGGTCTCGGCATTGCCGCCCTGCCAGTTGCCGATGGTCACCCGCACCGAGAGGCGCTCGCCCGGCACGTACGGGGTGAGGGCTTCGATGCCGGTGCACAGGTACCAGCACACTCCCGGCGGCACCGGCCGCGCGCCGGTGTCCAGCGCCGGGTATCCGCCGCCGATCACCGGCGGCGGATAGCTGTGCACGAAGAGGAACGGCCGGTCGTTCCCGGGCTGCTCACCGTGCTCGTCGTTGCCGGGCGGCCGTTCGTCTTCCGGCCGTTCGTGTTCGGGCATCTCCGCACCCCTACATTTCCTGATAGCCGAGCAGTTGAACGTCCACCGGGTTGTCGTTGATCGAGCCGCCCGTGGCCCAGCAGTCGTGCCGTACACCGCGATCGGCGTCCAGGTCGGGGTTGGCGGTGCCGCGCACGCCCGAGATCATGTCGATCCAGGTTTCGGTCGCCGCGGCCCCCAGTAGCACCCGCAGGCGAGCCGGTCCCGCGCCCGGCGGCAGCAGGTTCGGTTGCGCCACCGGGTATTCCAGCGGGGTCGGCGGGTACCGGTAGAACCGCCGCACCGGATCGGGTTCGGGCCGGTGCGGCCAGCCGGCCGCTTCGGGAACGGTCAGGAACTGCCGGTACAGCGGGAAGCCCAGCTTGCCGTCCGGGTACAGCAATCCGCTGCCGGTCAGGTAGGCCTTGGCCTTGCCCAGCGCCTCCCACAGCCCCTTCTGGAATTCGAAGAGCTGCGCCGCCAGTTCGGTCAGCTGCCGCAGCACCACCGCGTTGCCGAGCTGTCCGGTGCTGAGCGGCTGCTGCTGGCTCGCCAGCTCGTCGCGCTCCTCCTGGCTCAATGCCGGTGGGCTGAAGGCGGTTTCGAAGTTCTTGGCCACGTATTTGTCCCAGTAGGTGCAGCGTTTGCCGCTGCCCCATTGCTCCCAGCACGGGCCGCCGAGCAGGACGGCGAAGCCCAGGAAGGCGAGCACGCCGAGCCAGAACGCCCCGCAGGCTTCACCGGCGTCGACGGTGTTGTCGGTCTGGGTGGGCTGCCCGGGATTGCCGCCGGTGGGATAGCCGCTGTACGTGGTCGGCGTGATGCCGGGCCCGTGCCCGACCGGCGGGGTGGAGGTGGTGGGCGTGGTGATGGGTGCGGGCGGGTTGGCCGGGTCGCCGTAGATCTCGGCGATGAGAGTGAGCGGCAGCGGTGTCGGCGCGGGCGGCTGTTCGAAGCGGTCGAGCAGTTCGAGATGTCGTACGAGCCTGCGGTATCCGAGGTGTAAATCCGGCCCCGGCGGGCGCAGCGCCGGGTCGTAGACCTCGTCGAGCACGGTTTGCAGCAGATCGGCGAGATGCTGGGGGAGTTCGGGTTCGGGCCCCGCGCCGAAGCGGATGCGATCGGCGATGTCCGCGCAGCGCCGCAGCTCCGGCCGGGACTGGGCGAACCAGCTGCCGAGCGTGGTGGACGCGACCCGGTCCCGGAAGCGGTGCGCGCGCCGCGGCCCGCCCACCACCTGCCCGTGGAACGCCGAGCCGCAGGCGTTGGCGGTCGAGCTGGAGAGCACCCCGAAGGCGAAGGCGAGTTCGTCGGGGGAGTTGGCGTGCGCGAACATGGTGCGCGCGAAGGCATCGGTGCGCCGGGCCAGGAACAGATCGCCCCACGGCCAGTGGTCGGTGCGCAGATCGGCCTGGCGTGGATGCTCGGGCAGATGGTCCATGGCGCGCACATCCGAGGTGAGCGTGGCGATGTCGGCGTGTTTGTCCTGGAATTCCTCGGCGAGCCCGCGCAGGGTGCGGGTCGCCGCGCAGAAGGCCGCTGCCGCACCGGGATCGGCCGGATCGGCCAGCGCGCCCTGGACGTCGTCGCGGATCCGCTCGACGGCCGCGTACAGCCGCAGTCCGTCCGCCCACAGCGCGGCGGCGCGTTCGAGCAGGGCCAGTTCGGCGCCGTCGTTCCCGGCGTGCCGGAACAGGTGATCGACCAGCGCTCCCAACTGTGCTGTTCGAGAAGCGGTCTGGACCGCGCCGACCTGATGGTCGCGCTGGGCCGCGAGCACCGGATCGGCGATCGGCCGGGCGGCCAGGTGCGCGGTCTGCAGGGCGAGGGCGGCGAGGTGTGTTCGGTAGTCGATCATGGCGGACACCTCGTGAAGCGGAGGAATGGGACGACTCCATTCGAACCCCGCCCCGAGCCGGGGTCGCGAGTAGCCGATACTCGATTTTGTCCGCTCGGGCCGGGTCGCTACCCGCGATAGCGCGTCTCGGTACCCGATCGTGCCCTGCCGACCGGGCCTAGCCCGGACCCGTGACCGACCGGGCGAGCCGGGCGCGCAGGCGCCACGGCAGCGCCGCGAACAAGGCGGACATGGCGTGCACCGTTCCGGGCAGGTCGTCCCGGCCCGAGAGATACGCGCGCTGCAGCGGGATCGGCAGCTCGAAGAACCGATCGAAGAACACCGGCAGATCCGCCGGCTCGAGCGCGAGCAGCGCCCGCAGGCCCGCCAACCGCAGCACCCGCACCCCGCGCGCCCCCGGGGTCCAGGGCGATTCGCCCAGCAGGACCTGATCGGCGGTGCGCAACGCGGTGGCGACGCTGTACCCGGTGGCCGGATGCGTGAAAGCGCCCGCCGCGCCGAACATCCCGGGTCGCGGGCGGCCACCCTGGACCGGGAACCGCACGCGCTCCACCGGTTCCGCGCCGGTGAGTTCGAGTCCGCGTGCCCGCAGTCGCCGGGTGAGCCGCTCGCGCAGGTCCTTCGGCTCCAGGGCCGGACGCCCCGCCAGGCAGGTTTCCTCCAGCAGCACCGTGTCCGGACCCAGTGGGACCGTGTACAGGAACGAGCGGGGTTCGCCTGGCGCGGCGCCGTTGTCGTCGCGCCAGTCCATGAACAGCGTGTCGTCGTCGGGCCAGCGATCGCGTGCCACGACGACGCCGAACGCGGTCTGCTCGGCCCGCGCGGGGGCACGGGCCACGCCGCGTGCGTCGATGATCCGCCCGGCGGGCAGAACCTGCCCTGATTCGAGCCGCACCGAGGGCAGATCGTTGCCGTTGCCGCCCGAGCGGCCCGCGCGCACGATCTCCGCGACGCGCCCTGGGATCAGGCGCGCGCCGGTGAGATCGAGCGAATCCTGCAGCGCCGTGGTATCGAATACCACGTAGCGACGGTCGATTTCGACGCGCCGGGTGGTCCAGGCCACCGGACGGTCGATCGCGGCGGCGATGGTGTGCGCCGCCGTCCAGTCCGGTAGTTCGTCGGCCCACGCCGCGTAGGTGGCGGGCCAGCGCCGCTGTGGTTGCGGATCGATCACCGTGACCGATAGTCCCTTGGCGAGTGCGCGATGAGCCAGGGCCCGTCCGGCCGGGCCCGATCCGCACACGAGAAGGTCAGAGGTCACCCGGAGATTGGATCATGCCGGGCGGCCGTCATACGCTTCGGTGACGATGGCCGGGCCGGGGAGGGCCCGGCGCGGTGCGAAAGGTTGAGCAGATGACGTATCCCCCCGGACCGCCGTCCGGCAGCGGCGGCGATCCCAATGCCCAGGGGCAGCAGCCGGACCCGGCGTGGTGGGATCGGCCGGCCGCACCGCCGCCCGCCGACCCGACCCAGGTGAACTGGGCGGCGCAGCAGCAGCCGCCGAACCCCAATTCCGGATGGCAGCAGCCGCAGCAGCCCGATCCGAACTCGGGGTGGCAGCAGCCGCAGCAGCCGGACCCGAACTCGGGGTGGCAGCAGCCGCAGCAGCAGTGGGGCGGGCAGCCCGCATACGGCCAGCAGCCCGGCTACGGTCAGCCGCCGCCGACGCCGCCGCGCTCGAACACCGGCCTGATCATCGGCGTGGTGCTCGGTGTGGTCGCGGTGCTCGCGGTGGCCATCGGCGCGGTCGTCGTGTTCACCAAGGACGACGGCGAGCAGAACCAGGCGGTCACCACCTCGACCACCACCGAGGAGTCGACCACCTCCGAGGCCCCCACGACCACCAAGAGCACCACGACCACCAAGGCCGCGCCGTCGGGTGGCAAATTCAGCTACACCGAGTACGGCCAGGACTGGAACTTCCGGCTCGGCGACGTGGCGCTGCAGGCTTCCTGGGTGGAGGGCAAGGACTACAGCTCCTGCGGCCCGATCGAGGAGGGCGGCAAGCTGACCGGCCTGGGCTGCCAGTACGCCGCGGAGCTGGTGTGGAAGTCCGAGAACGGCGGGCTGATGCTCACCCAGTTCGTCCTCGGGATGGGCGATGCGACCGCGGCGTCCGGTGCGGAGGGCCAGTTCGACGACAACGATCTGAACCTGCGCTCGGGCAGCTATATCGCGAATTGGCACACCGGCAAGTGGCGCGACGGGAGCGAGGGGCAGTTCCTGGTGATCACCTTCGCTACCGCCGACGCGTCGGTGGCCGTCGACACGGTGGAGAAGTACCTGCGGTACCGGCACAGCGACACGCTGGGGGCGCTGCTCTGGCGTTGAGCCGGGGGTGTGCGCTCGCCGTGGGATTGCCTGTGGCGATCCGCTCGCAGTGACGAAACAGCCCGTCTCGCAACGACTATCGTTGCGAGACGGGCTGTTTCGTGCGCGGGATGTCGCGGCGGCCAATGCAGGCCGTTTCCGCTGCGGTGGCGGACGCGTCGGCCACCGCAGGCCACCACTGCCGCGAGGGTGTGTATCGCGGCAGTGGGTCTGCGAGCCGTGGCCGGCAGCCGGCTCGGCCGTGGGCTGTCAGATGCCGCCGGTGGCGAGCAGCCCGCCGTCCACGCGAATGGTGGTGCCGGTGATCCACGACGATTCCTCCGAGGCGAGGAATCCGATCAGCCCGGCGACGTCCTCGGGCGACCCGAGCCGCTTCATCGGGTACACGGCGGCCGCGGCCTCCTCGTCGGCCGAGTAGAGCGCGTCCGCGAACTTGGTCTTGATGACGCCCGGCGCGACGGCGTTGACCCGGATCTTGGGCCCGAGCTGCCAGGCGAGCTCCTCGGTGAGCCGGATAAGCGCGGCCTTGGAAGCCCCGTACGCGGCGATGACCCCGGTGGACCGCAACCCCGCCACGCTGGCGACGTTGACGACGGCCCCGCCGTGCTCACCCATCCACGCTTTGTACGCCTCCTGCACATACCCCAGCGCCGCAACGACATTGACGTCGAAGATCTTCCGCACGGCGTCCAGGTCGGCCTCCATGAGCGACCCGTACACGGGGTTGATCCCGGTGTTGTTGATCAGCACGTCCAACGACCCGAACTGCGCGACCGCCGCAGCAACCTGCTCGGCCCGCGCGTCGGCTTCCCCGGAGTTCCCCGCGACAGCGACAACCTTGCCGGGGTACCCCAGCCCCCGCAACTGCTCGGCGGCCTCCTCCAAAGGCCCGATCTTCCGCGCGGTAACGACGACGTTGGCCCCCCGCCGCAACAATTCCGCCGCGACCCCGAACCCGATCCCCCGGCTAGCCCCGGTAACCAGCGCACTCTTCCCAACCAGACTTTCGCTCATGTGCGGGCACGTTACTTCAGTCGCTTGATCTGCGCGAGAGTGCCCCGATTGGGGTCGTGCCGCCACATAGGACCGGTCCTGGCGGTCGCACCGAATAGCGACCTCGGTGCAGTCACGGCCTTCACCATTCGGAAAGGCTTCCTCGTGATCCGCAGGACCGGTGGCCGGAGCACCCGCGGTCCCGGAGGTGGCGGTAGGCTCCGCGATGGAATTTCACGTGAGCACGGTGAAGGGACGATGGCTCGACTTACCAGGGTGCAGCGGCAGGACTTGAACCGCCGTGCGGTCTTGGCCGCAGCGAAATCGGAGTTCGCCGAGCGAGGGTATCGGCAAGCCACAGTCGACGGAATCGCCGAGCGCGCGGAGTTGACGCGCGGAGCAGTGTATTCGAACTTTCCTGGCAAACGCGCTCTCTACTTCGCGGTGTTGGCACAGGAAGCCGAGCAATCCCCGCCTCCCGCTGGCGGTGGCCCCGGTGAAACGCCCGCAGCAGCCTTGGCCGCCTTCGCCGGCACGTGGCTGGAACGTCTTCCAACGGCGTCGCTGGACAGGGTCGATGGGATCGAGCAGTTTCAATCACCGATGCTGAGTCTCGACCTCATTCCAGAGGTGCTGTCCGAAGAAACCGTTCGACGACCATTCGCTCAGTTGATCAAGTTGGATGCCGTGCTGCTCGGCGCGGCGCTGTCAGCATTGGCTCGGTATCCGGATGTGCCGCTTGCTTCGTACGTAGGCATGGCCGAGTCCACGTTGACAATCCTCTATGGCGCAACCCAACTGTCGTTCGTCGCACCGGAAATCATCGATCCTCCGCGGCTGATAGAACTCTGCGAAGAAGTCGGCCGGCTCGAGCCCGGACAACCTCCAGAGCGACTCGGCGCGAACGAGTTCCAGCCGCCGACGCGTGTCGATGAAGCGTGGTCATTACCTCCGTCAGTCGATCGTCTGCGTGGAAGCGCCGTCCGCTCGATCAATGACGGCTTCGTACTGGTGCTGGGTATGAATAGAATCGCCGCGATCGAGCAGCTGATGGCGGCGGCCTCGCATGAGGACCAGGTGGTCGTGGTCCTTGTCAGCGCTGCCTCGGCGGAGGTACTGCCGCTCGCGCGACTCGCGATCGCTGATTTCAGCCGCTCGCTACGGTATGCGTTTCCAGCTCGTGCCCTGCCCGCAGTACAGATCGTTGTCGACGAGGACGCTATATCCGCCGGCCTCGTGGAGGCCGGCACCCCGTTGGACGATAACGTCGAGGCCGCCATGATAATTCGGCACGGACGGATCATCGCCCGCGCCGCGGGAGACAGAGCCTGCGGCCGTATCGCTGCGTCCATCAGGAAAGACGCACCCGATCGGTAATCCACTGTGAAGCAAGACAGGCTCTTACGCCGACTTCTCCGGCCGGCGAGAGCCTGATGGCCTCGAACGCCGCCCGGCGATCGAGGGATTCACGTTCCGCGTGACCGTCTTTGCATCGATCACCACCGAGCTGATGTCATCGCGACTCGGAGTCTCGAACATAGCCGGTTGAAGCACCTCCTCCATGATCGCCCGCAAGCCCCTGGCGCCGGTCTTGCGCACCATCGCCTGATCAGCGATGGCGGCCAGCGCGTCCTCGGTGAACTGCAACTCGACGCCATCAATCTTGAACAGCATTTCGTACTGTTTGACCAGGGCGTTTCGAGGTTCGGACATAATCTTGACGAGTGCCGCCCGGTCGAGTTGGGTGACTGAGGTGACGATCGGCAGCCTGCCGATGAACTCAGGAATCAAGCCGAACTTCGTGAGGTCCTCGGGAAGCACTTTCGCCAGCAGCTGCTCATCTTCGTGTTCGGAATTCGTCCGTACGTCGGACCCGAAACCGATGCCCCGCTTGCCGACCCGAGCGAAAACGATCTTCTCCAGTCCATCGAACGCACCTGAGGCGATGAACAAGATCCCGCTGGTGTCGATTTGAATGAACTCCTGGTGGGGATGTTTCCGCCCGCCCTGCGGTGGGACGCTGGCCATCGTGCCCTCGATGATCTTCAGTAGCGCCTGCTGCACGCCTTCGCCGGAGACGTCCCGAGTGATGGAGGGGTTCTCGGACTTACGGGCGATCTTGTCGATCTCATCGATGAAGATGATGCCGGTTTCGGCTCGCTTGACGTCGTAGTCGGCAGCCTGAACCAGCCTCAGCAGGATGTTCTCGACATCTTCGCCGACGTAGCCGGCCTCGGTGAGGGCAGTCGCATCAGCGATTGCGAAAGGGACGTTGAGCATTCGAGCCAGGGTTTGAGCGAGGTACGTCTTTCCGCATCCGGTGGGACCGAGCAACAGAACGTTGGATTTGGAGAGCTCGACCGGCTCACTGCCATCGGGCGCCGTGGTTTGCGAACGCAATCGCTTGTAGTGGTTGTACACCGCGACCGACAGTGAACGTTTAGCGTTGTCTTGCCCGATCACATACTCGTCCAGGAACTTTCGTACATCGGCCGGTCGAGGTAACTCGTCCGAGTCGGTGAGGCGGACCTCGGCGAGCTCTTCCTCGATGATCTCGTTGCACAGGTCGATGCACTCATCGCAGATGTAGACCCCGGGGCCGGCGATGAGTTTCTTCACCTGCTTCTGGCCTTTGCCGCAGAACGAGCATTTCAGTAGTTCGCCGCCATCCCCGATTCGGGCCATCGCGGTCGCTCCTCTCAGTAGTGGGTTTGGTGACTGTGGCCGCGCGTTTTTACCGAAGGGGGCTCGGTACTGCAATCGAGGTGAGGCTGTGGCCGGCGAGCGGCCCCAGCACACGAGAAGTGATACGCCCGCGGCTGATACGTACGGCCGCTTCGGTGTCGTTGTCCATGGTGCCGATTCCACATGCGGCAGCTACGGTCCGTGTTTCGTCTACGACGACGTCGAATCTCGGCCAGGTTGTCTCCGGGAACGCTGACCGCAGCGACCGGGTGAGATCGGCAATCGTCAGCCGCGCCAACGCGCTCAGTTCCGCCGTATCTCCGACCACGATGACGACGGTGAGGTTACCCGCCGGTGGTTGTACACGGACGAGGGCTTCCACGGCCGTGAGTCTGTCCACCCCGAATATTGCGACCACACCGTCGACTTCGAGCCGCGCAGAGGTGCCACGCACGATATCGAGAGCCTGTGGCGGGTCCCAGCTCTCATCCACCTCTGCTACATCGAGGGTGCTCATCCCCTCCGGCGGCGCCCATTCCCGCTCCTCGAGACCTGCTGTGGGCATGTGCGAACAGACAGTCAGTATGTTGGCGATGCTGGTGAATCCCGGTGCTACGAAGGACAATTGGGTCGCGCCGTACAGCATGGTCAGTACGCATTCCGCCGTGTTGATCCAACGCCGTGGGACCGAGCCATTCGCAGTGGCGAGAGCCTCGAGCGCCATTCCGAGCAGAATCGCGTCGAACTTGATCAGTTGTGCGAAGGGACCGCGCAGGCTCTCGTCCGACATCAGTTCCGGGATGAGATCGATGCCGAGCATCGGTGAACGGAGCTGGAGCATCCCCTGGTACACGTAGTCCGACGAGCGCGGCAACGGATCGATCGAGATCGCGGCGAATAGCTCCAGAGCACCTTCGACGGTTGTGCCCGGAGGCTTCTGCGTAGCGCTCGGCGCGCGTTCGGCCTCGTCGGCCAACACCGCGAAGTACACCGCTCGTTTACTGGGGAAGTTGGAGTAGACCGCACCGCGTGTCAGCTCCGCCCGAACGGCGATGCCATCCACGGTCGTGCCGTGAAATCCGTGCTCGGCAAATTCCTCACGCGCTGCGGTGAGGACCTTGCGACGGTTGAGTTCCTGCTGCTCAGCCCGGCTCAAGCGAACCATCATCACAACACCCTCGCTTCCGGTCGGAAATTTTCGAGATGCGGACATCATTCCGATGTTGCTAACATCCGAATGGTACACAGGTTGGGGTCACACACGGGGCTGACGCCGGAATCGACTGGCGCAGTGGGGGACCCGGCCTGGCAGCGAAGGGTGAGCAGGTGCGTTCCACAATGATCGATCCCACGCAGCCACCAAGGACTGCGTCCGCAGTACGGAACGTGGGAGAAGTCGGTTGCCGTCACTGCGTGACTGGTGTGCGATCCCATGGACCCGCTGCGCCCGCGCTTGTGCAACAGCATCTTTGGCCTGGTCGAGAGTGAAAGCGACTGCGAAGCTGTCGAGCCCTGGTTTGGCGAGTTCGGCTACGGATTCGTGTCCGTTCGTTGCGTCAGTCCGGAACGGGGGTCCAGATCGGTCCCGTTCCCGCGGACCGCGCACACCAGGTTGGAAGCCATGTCGGGATCGCCGACCGACCCATCGGCCCACACCGGCTCCCACGTCCCGTCGGAGTACTGGAGCCAACACCGCGGGCGTTCGAACTCGAACTGATCGAGCACGGTGCAGTCGTCCTTGTCGTCGGACTTCACGCCGCATCGCCTCCGGGGCTGCCGCTGCGGTAGTCGCCGTACTGGGCCGCGTTGATCAGCATGGATCCCCGATGCGTGATCCGCCAGCCCGCGGGGGCGCGCCGGTTACACCGCGCCAGGCCCGACGCCGCCAAACCGTTGACTATCTTCCGGGCGCCCGAGCTTGTGAAACCCGTTCTCTCGCAGAGCTGTCGGACGGTGAGCGATTGCGTCGGCTCCAAGGCGGCCAGCGTGGCAAGCACCGTGGCCTGTGACTCGGTGAGCGGCATGGGCGAACCCCCTGTCGTGGTTGATGAGGCAGACCGGAGCCGAGACTCCAGCAGCCCCGGACGCCCGAGATCGACGCTAAGTGCCGGAAATCCATCCGCGCCACGAACTTGCACGAGCTTGCTTGATACGGGCCGAAGGTCCACAACAACAGAATTCGAGGAGGATCATCGACCTCGCGGGCAAGCACATGCACACCACTGGATGGAGGCAAGGTCATGCGCTTACGTTTCCTCGGCAAGAACGGATCGAAGGTCGGTGACTGCCCGAGTCTGTTCGTCACGGACCGGGACACCTACCTGGTTCAGGGATGGAAGACCGGCACACCCGAAACTGTCGAAATCCCCCATGTACTTCTGAGTTACGTTGAACCGGACACGTTCATCGGCGCGACCATGACCGACAGCGGCCGGGGCACCTTCACGCTTGCGGGGCGGCCGATCACCGAGCCGGAAACGCTCGATCAACTCACGATGGAGACCTACGAGTCCGCCATCGAGGTTCCGAAGAATCGGAGGGCTTTCTACGGTGGAGCTGCGGCAGAGTAACCCGTGGCCGGACCTGTTCCGCGACACCCAGAGGTCGGCCTTCCACATGGAAGTGCGTGATTCCTACGGCGTTCCGGGCGAGTCCGAGCCGTTGCGCCGATTCCTCAGTGGCGAAGCACGTTCGGAAGAACCGGACGAGTCGTGGCAGGCGTGGGCTTCGCTGGTGCGTGGGTGTACCGCGCGAGGCGTCACGGTGTCTCGAATCAGGGTGGTCACGGTCCCGCACAGCGACTATCAGCGCTGGCTGCTTACCGAGACGCGCGACAACATCGACGCCGGCGAGGATATCCGGTACCTACCCCGGCACCTCGTCGGTGCCGATCAGGTGCCCGCCGATGACTTCTGGTTGTTCGATGACGCGGCGGTCGCGTTCAACCTGGTCGACGCGGAGGGCAAGCCCGCCGGTGCTGGGATCACCACCGATCCGAGTATTGCTGCCTACTGTCGGCGATCGAAGGAACGGCTGTGGTCGCTGGCCACACCGTTCGACAAGTACGACGACCCTGCGGAGACCTACCCGCGGTGACCAGTTCTGTTCAACAGCAACGGGAAGCTCTCGGCCAACGGCTTCGGGAGATCCGGCGTACGGCCGGACTCACGGGCCGGGAGCTCGCCCGCCGTGAGGGTTGGCATGAATCGAAGGTCTCGAAGATCGAATACGGCAAGATCAAGCCTTCGGATCTTGACCTGAGGGCCTATTGCCTCCACACCGGCACTGATGACCAACTACCCGATCTGATTGCCACACTTCGCCATCTGGACGCCGCCTACCTGGAGTGGCGGCGGATACTCGCGACCGGAACCCGGCATCGGCAGCACCAGTCGGTGAAGCTGGAGGCGGGCGCGAGGCAGCTTCGCAACTGGCAGCCGCAGGTCATCCCGGGGTTGCTCCAAACGGCCGACTACGCCGAAGCCATCCTCCGATACGGCGTCGCCTTCTACCGCATCCCCGACGACGTCGACGCGGGTGTGTCCAAAAGGATGGAGCGGCAACGAGTTCTCTACCGCAGAGACCACCGCTTCCACTTCTTGATCGCGGAACAGGCGCTCTATACGACGGTGGGTGACCGCGATGTCATGGTGGGGCAACTCGATCGCCTGTACTCGATCCTCGGGATGGCGCGTGTCACGCTCGGAATCGTCCCTTTGATGACAGAAGCCCTTGCCGCCGTCGAGAACTTCGTCATGTTCGACAACCGGATCGTGAAAGTCGAAGGTGCGACGGCGGAGCTGACGATCACCCAGCCCAGGGAGATCGCGATTTACGGGCAAGCGTTCGACATCCTGGCCGGGCAGTCCGTGACAGGCAATGCCGCGCGCGCATTGATCCGAAGGGCGATCGCTGCCCGAGACTCGCGCCTTGACGCCGATCCCACTGTGGCAGACAGTCGTTCACCTGCCAGGCTTCCACGCTTGGACAACCTCTAGCCCCGGGGGGTCGCAATCGCCGGTGAGTTCGCGCTTGATCGCGATGATGTGCGAACGGAGGCGCACCCGGTCGGATTGTTGCGGGGACCTCACTCCGCTGTGGCATTCGCTCAGCGGCACGAGCTGCCGCGTGCCCACCGTCACTTTGCCGGATCGGCAAAAAACTTTGCCGAACTCACCTATTCGCGCCCATGGTTGATGACGTGAGCATTTACGGCGTACCGAAGAACATCGGCGGCGAACTTCAGGGCCCGGGAGCGGCTGCCGAGGCGAGCCGTCAACGACGCAGCCTGCCGGTCCCCGCCGCCGACGTACCCCGCGCCGCCGCGCGGCCGTTCTCATCCGAACAGGAAAGGCAGGTCGCCGCGGGCATTGGGATCGGGCGGCGCCACCGATACCTGTAGCCCACCACACCGAAGGAGACGACAGCTCGATGTCAGGACAGGAACGACGCCAGGGCGAGGGCGACACCGCCGCCATGTTCGAACCGCACGGCTGGGACGCGAGATACGCCGGGACGGAGAAGTTCTGGAGTGGCGAACCCAATCCGCAACTCGTCGCTGAAGCCTCCGGGCTCACTCCCGGCCACGCACTCGATGTCGGCTGCGGAGAAGGCGGCGACGTGGTCTGGCTGGCTCGCCGAGGCTGGACCGTCACCGGTGCGGACTTCTCCGCGAACGCGCTCGGACGCGCGGCCCGGCATGCCGAAGAGGCAGGGGTGGCCGATCGGGTCGAGTGGTGGCAGATCGACGCTCGCGAGTTCGAGGCGGGCCGGCGCGCGTACGCGCTGGTGACCAGCCACTATCTGCACGTGCCCGACGGTGGAATGGTGAAGGCGGTCCGTGCGATGGCCGCGGCCGTGGCTCCCGGAGGTCATCTGCTGGTGGTCGGTCACGCGGCGGGGGCGGCGTTCACGGACCTGACGCCGAGCCAGCGCACGGCAATGTTCGACGCGGACGATCTGCTCCCGTCGCTGCCCGAGGACTTCCACGCGCTGGTGGTCGAGCAGCGGCCGCGGCAGCTGGTACGTGGCGGAGAGCCGGTGCTCGCCTACGATTCCACGCTCCTGGCGCAGCGCAAGCGATGACTTCGGTCGCATCTTTACGACTGACCGGTCCACCGGTGATCCAGATGCAATCGCACCGAATAGATTTCGGAACCGTGGCGGTCAATCGGTCGGCGCTCTGGTCGAGGTTGGGTGAGCGCCCTTCACACTTCGCGCTTCCCCGCTGTGTAGCCGAGCAGTTGCGTTAGGCTTCTGGCGCGCAAGTCTTCTCACAGTCGGATTTGCGCCGGACAGTGGCCTGGTGCGGCCGCCTGGTGACCCGGAAGCTACATGACGATGGACTTGTACGACGGGCTCGAACCCGATGTAGCAGACTGCCTGCGTCAATGGGCCGATCTGCACAAGCGGGACTACGAACTCGGGCGCTGGCTGGTCAACGGCCGCAGTAAGCAACCTGTTGCCATCGTGTGCGAGAGCGATCAGCGTACTCGGCGAGCGCGGATACTCGTTGTGAAAGTGCTTTCGGCACATGATGATTCGGTCGTCAACCTGGAGTATGCCCGTCATTTCGAGGCAATTGATCAATCGCCGGATTTCGCGGCGAAACATCTGAGTACCTTCGTATACGACGCGATTCCGGCCCCCCGAGGGCAATGGATAACATTTCAAACGGTGGTGGGCGGTGACTGGCGCAATACCCACGTCCTGACGGTCCTGCTGCGGCGCATGCTGGCCATACATGACGAGTACGAACCCAGCGGCATCGACCGGATCGATTGTTCAGCGGAAGTTTTCGTTGCCGCATGCCGTGCGGTCGTCGGTGCGGTACTCAGAGAATGGGCTGGTCCGCCCTTCCTGCCTCCCGCGAAGGTCAAGTGGACCGTGGCCGAGTTCTTCCATCGGCATCTGTTCGAACAGCTCACCCCGGGTGACCGCCTGGGCGACTGGTCGGCGCGGTTTCCCGATGAGCACCTCGTCGACGATCAAGGCGAACGCCTGTGCAACCCTTTCGCGGTCGCGAGAGGGGAGTGGCTCGGGGATGTGACGCTGCGCCCGCTGATCGGGTGCACGCACGGTGACTTGCACGCCGACAACGCACTGCTGACCGTCCATCCGGTCATCGATTACGAACGGTTCTATCTGATCGATACGGCGTTGTACGAGAAGGAGGCCCCGGTCACCCGGGATCCGGTGCACTTCGTTCTCTACATCCTGGCGCGATCATTGGAAACGATCCCGGGCACTATCGAACGAGAGGCTCTGATCGAGCTGCTGCTCGACCCATCCGGCGCCCCCATCCACCTGCTGCCCGGCTGGCTTTCCGCCTTGATCCGGCAGATCGACGAGGAGGTGCGAGCCTGGCTCGGGAACACCGGCTTGAACTCGATCTGGGACGATCAGTACGAACTGTCGCTCGCGGCCTGCGCGATGCTGTTCCTCGGCCGGACCTCCACACGTCACGAGGACAAGCCGTGGTTTCTGCGGCTGGCAGCGGTGGCTGTCACCCGGTTCTCCGACCGAGTTCGGCCGCAGACGAGCGAGGTGGTTCGGCCACCCGTCGTCACACCCGCGACTACCCGTGCTGATGTACCGCCACCGGAGTCGTCGGCACCGTATTTCGTCGGCCGGCAGAGCGAACTGCGGGAGTTCTCGGACTTTCACGCGGGCAACACCCCGTACCGCGTGGACCAGCTTTTCGGACCCGGTGGGATCGGCAAAACAGCGATGTTCCGCGAGTTCGTCAGGTCCGGCGTCCAGCAGGGCACGGTGGTCGGCTACGCCGATGTCGCCGAGATCCGTTACAGCGGAATCGTTCCGTCCTTCCGGCCCGCGGATATTCTGCGTGGACTTGCAGGCACCATCTCCCGTCCCGAACTCGATGCCTTTCGCAATGATCTGCTGGACTACGACCTCATCACCGACCTGGAACGCACCGAAGGAGGAGCGGGAGCGCTTTTCGGCCCGAATGGGCGCCCTCGTCCAGAAACTCGGCTGGTCGAGGTAATCGACAACGGATCGCCACGGCTGCGCGAGATTCTGCGCAGCCGCTTCGCTTTCGACCGGTATCTCCGCGCCGCGCAGACCGGGCTGACACAGGCTTTTTGCGACGGCCTCGGCGCGATTACCGAGGCCGGCACCGCGGCGTTGTTACTGGACACCTACGAGGAGATCGGCGGGCTGGACGACTGGGTCTGTCGAGAGGTGATGCTACGACTGCCCGAACGGACCCGGCTGGTCATCCTCGGCCGGCACAAGCTGACCACCAATATCGATTGGATGAATCACGAGCACGACCTGCGAATGCGCGAGGTGCTGGAACTGAGTGAGTCCGAAGCGAAGTCGTATTTGCGGCACTACGGCCTCTCCGATTCCGCCGGGCTCGATGCCATATACAAGGTCACCGGCGGCTACCCGCTGTTGCTGGTGCTGGTGCGCGCCCTGTCTGTCGAGGCGGGCGGCTGGGAGCACATCGGCGAACTCCAGCACGGCCGGGACAAGGATGCCATCGCGCGAGGACTACTCGACCGAATCCTCCGCGAGGAGCGAGTACGCAATATTCACGAGGTCATCGAAAAGTGTTGTATCGCACCGTGGATAGACCCCGGCGTTATCGGAGCGGTGCTCGATGTGTCGGCCGCTGACGCCCACGGGCTCTATACCGAGCTTGCGGCCCACTCGTTCGTGACCCGGCATCCACGTGGCGTCACGATGCACGACAAGATCAAAGAGTTGTTGCGGGCAAGTTTGGCGTTCGCTGATCCCGACGGGTATCAGGAGCTTACGGCCCGCCTTACCCGATATCTCGGTGAACGGGCGGGGATCAGCGATGCCTGACAGCGCGGATCACGACCACCTGGAGTACTTCATCGAGCACGTTCGCTTGCTCCTCGAAGGCAAGACGATGGAGGGACTCGACGTCTGGGCGCGCCGGTTCAGCGATCTTCGGCAGGAGAGTGAGTTCGAGCTGTGCCAATGGCTCGTCAATGCGATCCGGACCTGTGAACTGCCCGGGTACGGGCTCGGGGTGGTGCGCTATGCCGAGGGGTGGCTGTTCGACCGGATGGGTGAGTGGCAGCGCGCCATCCTCGCCTACGAGGCCAGCGATGAGGAGTTCGAGAAGTCCGGCGTGCCGCTGAAGGCAACCCTGCAGACCCAGATCGGATCGATCTACCAGGACCAAGGTAGGTGGGATCGCGCGCAGAGCTCGTACGAGCACGCACTGGAGTCGGCGCCGGATGAGCACACCAAAGGCCTGGTTTTGAACAATCTGGGCAATCTTGCGCTTGCCCGCGATCAATTCACCACCGCCGAAGCGTATTTCGGGCAGGCTCGCGAACTGCTTCGAGAGATCGATGAACGCAACTTCGCCGCAGCCTCTCATGGTCTGGCAACGGTCGCGATGTCACTCGGGAACTATCAGCGGGCGCAGGACATGCACGTCGAATGCCTGACAGCGTTTCAGTCGCTCGGAGACGCATTCGGGATGGGCTCGGCCATAGGCGGTATCGCGACAGTCCATCTGTACGCCGAGAAGTACCCCGCCGCTATCCACAACTATGAAGCGGCGCTGCAGATCTTCGTCGAGATCGACCCCGCGGCCACCGCGAAGACGTTGGGCAATCTCGCACTGGCACATCAAGAGCTCGCGCGCACCGAAGGCGGCGACTACGGCGCAGCGCTCGACTACCTCGACGAGGCATTGGCAGGCTATCGCGAGGTGGGAGACCGTCACGGTGAAGCCGCGGGACTCGTGAACCAGGCACGCCTGCACAATCTCCGCGGTGACTCGGCGGCAGCCGAGGAAAGCGCCGAGGCCGCGAAGAACTACTGTACGACTTACGGTTTCGAGTCCGAGTTGCGGCGCCTACCACCGGATCTTCGATAGCTCCAACCTTCGTCGTACAGCTCCGTGTTGTGCAGTGCGAGAGAGACTCTGCTGTGCCGCCGAAACTGGGGGCAATCTCTAGTCCATACTCTGCGGTATCTTCCAGGCGATCGCCGCACCCCTGGTCGGCGCGCAGAGGAAGCATCCCGATGTCCAACAAATCCATTGCGGCCGCCGCGCTCTCGGTGAGCGCCGCCGCCCTGCTCGCGGCGCCGCCTGCGTCCGCCGACCCGGTCAACTGGGGTGCTGTTTCCCTCAGCGTGTGGGGCAACGTCTACGCGATGTCGGTCAACCATCCGACGGAAGCCGACGCCATTCGTGCCGCCGACCGTGCGTGCAAGGGGCAGGGCATCATCGACTGCCGGATGATGGTGACGTTCGCGAACGGCTGCGGTGCGGTCGTGACGAGTCCGCTCGCGATAGTCGCGGGGTTCCCGATCGTGGGCTTCGGTAAGGGAGCGTCTCCTGGTGAGGCGTACGCGGACGCCACCCGCAATCTCCCCACCGGCACCGGAAGCGCCGGCTCGTTCAATCGCGAACACGCCTGTAACCAGCCCTGATCCAGTTCGGGCACGTCAAGGGCATCGCACGGGACGACGGGAGGTCCCACCCGCTGCCGGAGATGGCATCTTGCGAGCGGGCGGGACCTGCTGTTCGGAAGCGGTTCCCACCAACTACTTCCGACGAGGTGGGCCACAGGACGGCGTGCGGGCTCAAAGCACGCCGGCCTGCGGTCTACCATCCCTTGACCGGAGCCCCAGCGGCTTGCAGCGACCGTGAGGCTCCATCAGTGGCTTCGCCCTGCCTCACCCGATCGACTGGTCCCGGCCCGAATATGCCCGTCGGACTAGGGATTCCCGGGGTGTGAGCGGGTTACGAACCCGAACGGGCCTTTGAATTCCGCACGTGGTCCCCGCACAGGTCGGACGGTCCGGACGTTGGGGCACTACACGTCAACGCCGCCCGGCTTCCAGCGCCGGCCCCACCCAGTGGCGGAGATAACGCCGTAGCTCCGCGCCATCGCGCGGCGGGTCGCCGGGGTCGATGATGAACGACTGCAGCGTTCGCAGCATCATCTCGATCAATTCCTCGCGCGCTTCATCGTCGAATCCCGCTGCGGCCCAATCCACGTCGAAGCGGTCCAGGATCGAGCGGCCGAAGTCGCGGGCGACGGCCGAGGTCACGCCGGCGGCGAGGCCGACGCGCCTGCTGGGGGTCATCAGCAGCGCGACCTGGGGCTCGTGGGGCAGGCGTTCGAGGGTTCGGGCGATGCCTTCGATGACCGCGGTGGCGGGGTCGGTGATCCCCGCGAGGTCGTGCGCGAGTGTGTCGACGAAGTCGCCCGCGGCGCGTTCGGCCGCGGCCGCGAGGAGCGCGTCGGTGCCGGGGAAGTAGCGGTACACGGTTTGCCGGGAGACCCCGAGTGCGCGCGCGATATCGGCGATTCCCGGTTCGAGACCGCGGTCGATCGCCGCTCGGGCCGCGTCGAGAATCCGGTCAACCGCTTCAGCGTCGCTGGTCGGCCGCGTTCCGGCCCAGCCATGGGTGCGCATCGGGCCACCCTATCCCGGCAAAACGGAGCATGGACAAACTAGACCATACGACTTGACACTATATGTATGGTCGTCTCGTACAGAAGGAGAGTTTCATGCCCACTCATCCGATCCTGGATCCCGCGCCCCTGGACGAGAACCTCACTCGCCGCGCTCTGAACTTCGCACTGAACCGCACTACGCAGATGGCCGACGACGTGCTGCGCGTGCCACTGGCGTACTACCGCGACGAGAAGCTGACCGATCTCGAACTGGGCACCCTGCTGCGGCACACGCCGCTGGCGATCGTGCCCAGCGCACAGGTCGCCGCACCGCACGACTACACGGTGCGGTCGGTGCTGGGCGATTCGCTGCTGGTCACCAGGGACCGTGACGGCGAAAGCCATGTCTTCCTGAATTACTGCCGCCATCGCGGTGCCATGCCCGCGTGTGGTTCCGGGAACGCCAAGCGGTTCGCCTGTCCGTACCACGCCTGGACCTACGACACCGCGGGCAAACTGGTGGGTGTGCCCGGCAAAGAGGGCTTCACCGGGATGAACCGCGCCGACTACGGCCTGGTCGAACTGCCCAGCGAGGAACGCCACGGGTTCATCTGGGCGGTGCTGACCGCGGACGCGAGCATCGACCTCGACGCCCATCTGGGACCGCTGAACGCCGAACTCGCGCAATGGAACTACGCGGCCTACGGCTACCACGACGATCGCGAATTCCGGTCCGAGGTCAGCTGGAAGGGAGCGCTCGAGGCTTTCGCCGAGGGCTACCACTTCCCGTTCGTGCACGGGGAGAGCGTCATCGGGCAGAACACGCTGCCCAACACGATGGTGTTCGACAAGTTCGGCAAACACCACCGCATTGGTTTCCCGTTCACCTGGATCACCGGTCTCGACGCCGATCCCACCGGATCCTGGAATCCTTCGGACCAGATGGGGGTCATCTACTGGGTCTATCCCAACCTCATCCTGGCCAACAGCCCGGTCGGGGTGGAGATCATTGACATGCTTCCGGTGGCCTCGCCCACCGAGTGCACCGTCCGGCACAGCTGGATGGGCCGGATCCCGGCCACGACCGATGAACAGCGCGCCCTCTACGACGAGGTCTACAGGCAGGTCCACGCCGCGGTCCGCGACGAGGACTTCGCCATGCTGCCGCAGTGCGGTGAGGGCGTACGCCAGGGCCAGCACGACCATATGATCATCGGCCGCAACGAGATCGGCGTGCAGAACATGATCCGGGTGTTCGCCGAGGAACTCGGCATACCGCTGCGCGATTGAGCCCGCGGCCACACGGGCCTCGTCTGCCGCGACGATTACGCGGGCTGCACGTATAGGTGCAGCCCGCGACCGCGGATTGTCCCGGCCGCCCCGCACCCATCCCCGGGCACCCGATTCGGGGCGGCCAACGGCACTGCTCGCCCCCGGGGGATCGAGGCCGACGCGTGAATGCCGCTGTGAATCAGCACTTCTGAGCTGTTCGGCAGGTCCTGCGGCGGTGCCTTTCCGTGCGAGCTGTAGGTCAGTCGGCGAAGAACTCCAGTCTCGGCGACGGGACGATCTCGCTGTAGTGCGAAGCATCCCCCTCGAGCACCTCGCTGCGGGTGCCGTCGACGGAGACCGGGAGGTCACCGGCGAGGGTGATGCGGTGGAGCTTGCGTGGCTGGTCGCCGAAGTCGGCTATTCCGTAGTGCTGGGTGGCGCGGTTGTCCCAGATCGCGACGTCCCCGAGGGTCCAGTTCCAGCGGAACGTGTTCTCCAGTTTGGTGATTCGGTCCTGCAGTAGTTGGTAGAGGGTGCGGAACTCCGGGGTGGTCAGGCCCCGGAAGCTCTTCGCGAAATGGCCCAGGAGAAGCGAGCGTTCGCCTGTTTCCGGGTGGACGCGCACCACGGGGTGTGCGGTCTGGAATTCGGTGCTGGTGAATTGGTCGTACTGTTTGCCGATGTTGGAGCCGCCGGACTGGCCCGCGTAGTCGTACAGGTTGCTGTGGGTGGCCCACAGCTGTTCGGTCAGCGCCCGCAAGGGTGCGGGTAGTTGCTCGTAGGCGGCGACCGTTGATGCCCAGGTGGTGGCTCCGCCGTAGGTGGGCAGGGTGACCGCGCGCAGGATCGAGGCCTTGGGGACGCGGTCGACGAAGGTGACGTCGGTGTGCCAGGTGTTGGCCGCGCCGTCGATCGGCAGCACTCGGGTGTCCGGTGCGGCGAGGGTCGGATGCGGTTCGGTCGGCGTGCCGAGCAGCTGCGCGAACTCGTAGTGCGATTCGTCATCGAGGTGCTGCTGATCGGTGAAGACGACGACCTTGTTGATCGCCAGGGCGAGCCGGATCGCTTCGACCTGCTCTGCGGGAACGTCGCCGCCGAGTCGCACGCCGCCGATCCGCGCGCCGATGTGCTCGCCGAGCTTCTCGACCGTGATGCCGGCATCGCGGAATATCCCGGCGGCCGAGGTCGCGCGATCCGCCCGGGTGTCCAGATGTGCCAATGTCATTGTCTGTATTCCGTTTCCGTGACCGGTGGCGGGATCATTCGCCGAGCAGGAAGTTGCCGATGTACTCGCGGACGCTGTCGCTGCTGGGCGGATGGAAACTCCCCGCCCGGACGTCGCGGTACAGCCGCTCCAACTCGTTGCGGCGGTGGATCGAACCGCCGCCGCCGATCTCCAGCGCGAGATCCACCACGGTGCGCGCGGTCCTGGTGCCGTTCTCCTTCACGGCGAACAACGCCAGCAGCAGCCGGTCGCCGAGATCGTCACCGCGCGCGAGCCTTTCGGTGATGTGATCGAGGTGAGCGGTCGCCGCCTCCAGGGCCAGCTCGGCTTCGGCCGCGTGGTACTGCACGAACGGCTTCCCGGCCACGGGCTTGCCGCCCAGGCTCAGCACATTGCGGGTCCGAGCCGACTCGAGCGCGACATCGACTGCGCGGCGGCCGATTCCGAGATACACGTTCACCAGCGCTGGGATCGCCCAGGGCAGGATCGAGGAGATGAACGGGCCCGGGTTCTCCCCGCGCTCGTAGCTCTCGACCACGTGCTCCTGCGCCACGAACACATCGGTGAGCACGGTGTCGTGGCTGGCGGTCGCCCGTACCCCGAGGGTGTCCCAGGTTTCCACGGTGCGCACACCCGGGCTGGTGCGCGGGACGAACGCGTGCAGGATGCGCGGGTGCTCGGGATCGCTGTCGTCGCGGGCGTGGATGCCCAGCCAGTCCCAGGCCGGCGACAGCGAGGTGAAGATCTTGTGCCCATTGATGAGGTAGCCGCCCTCGACCGGCACCGCGCCGGTGGTGGAATCGTCGATGGCCAGGTCGTTTCCGCGCTCACCGTGTCCGGCCGCGATGACCTTGCCCGCCGCGACCTCGCGCGCGAGCCAGTCCAGGGAGGTGTCGCCGGCGGCGATCCGGTCGGCCAGCGGGCCGGTCCAGTACAGGTGCATGTTCACACCGAGTGCGGTGGCCGGCGCCCAGTACGCGAGTGCGCGCTGGGCGCGATTGAATTCGGGGAGAGTCCACCCGAGACCGCCGTGGCTGACCGGGATCGCCGCCCGCAGGTATCCGATGTCGCGCAGTTCGTCGAGATCCTCGGTGAAGAAACGATTGTCGCGATCGTATTCGGGGGCACGCTGGTGAAACCGGTGCAGCAGCGCTTCGGGCAGGACTCCGGGCGTCAGCACCTCGGTGGCCGGCGCGTCGGTGGGTTCGACGGCGAGATCTGTCATGGGACAACTACTTTCGGAGTGAGGAGAGGGGGATTGGCTAGCGGCGGGTCCGGCTCACGCGACCCCGCGCAACCCGGTGCCGGAGATCGCGCGGTAATGCGCCGTGATGGCCTGGACCGCGATGTTCTCGATGTGGTCCTCCAGTCCGCGCCGGGTGACCAGGCGGACATCGATCGCACCGACCTCGGGCAGGTCGCCGACCGGCAGGAGATCGCACGGCCCGGAAGCCAGGCAGGGCAGCAGGGCCACGCCCAGGCCCGCCTTCGCCGCGGCGAGCAGACCGTCGAGGTTGCCCGATTCGGCGGTGACCGAGACCTCGTAGCCGCGTTCGCCGAGCGCCTGCACGGCGCGACGGCGCAGGCCGCACGGTTCGGCGAAGGCGACCAGCGAGATCGGCCCCGGCGCCGGCGGCAATCGCCAGTTCGGTGCGGCGAACCATCTCAGGTCCAGTACGCCCACCTCGGTGCCGACCGGCTCGGCGGTGTTGCCGCCCAGCACGACCACCAGATCCAGTACGCCCTTGACGACCGCGTCGGTCAACGCGGTGGACCGGTCGATCCGAAAGTGCAGGCCCGCTTCCGGATACGTGGTGCGCAGCACGCCGAGCAGGTCGGGTAGCAGCCCGTCGGCCGCGTGCTCGGTGGATCCGATGTTGATCTGCGGGCGTGGCGCTTCGGCGAATCTGGCCAGCACCTGGTCCTGCGCGGCGAGCAGTCGCCGGGCCTCCATCACGAGCCGCTCGCCCTCGGGAGTGAAACGTGAAGTGCGGCCGTTTTTTTCGACGAGCACGCACTTCAGCCTCCGCTCCAGCATCCGGATGTGCTGGCTGACGGTGGGCTGGCTCAGGTGTAACGCGTCCGCCGCGCGCCGGAAGCCGCCGGTGTCGGCGATGGTCACGAGTGTGCGCAAATGCAGCAAATCCAGCGGATCAGGCATACCGTACAGTCACCTTCGGGTTGGTCGACGCTGAATCACCATCTAACCGGAGAGTGAATCGCATTACCGCCCTTTGAATCTCCGAGATTGCAAATGAATTGCGGGGATGAATTCGCGAATCTCCGAACGCCGCGAGAGCAATTGATCGGATTCGTTGATGACCTCATATCGGATATACCGATCAAGCTCTGAAACGTATTGGTGCACAGTAGGTTCCAGTGCTCACCAGGTGATGTGACCTCTGCCACCTCCGGTTGTTGGTTCCCTGATCGGACTCGCACAATAACTTCCACACGGAGCTTTCGGGCGGGGGTAGTAACCGAATTCTTCTCCGGATCAAAAGGAGATCTGATCTAGTGAACGATTTTCGGCGCGAGGGAATCGCGAGTGCGGTCGCGATCGTAGGCGTTTCCTGCCGGCTTCCCGGAGCGAACAATCCCGGTGAATTCTGGAATCTCCTGAAAACGGCGGGAAATTCTCTCGCGGAGCCCGCGGCATCGCGTGTGGCCGCCGGAAGCGAGGTGGCGGGCCTGGTCGGAGGCTTTCTCCCACAGGTGGACCGCTTCGACGCCGCCTTCTTCGGCCTCTCCCCGGCCGAGGCCCGGCTGATGGATCCGCAGCAGCGGCTGCTGCTCGAATTGGCTTGGGAGGCATCCGAAGACGCGAATATTCCGATCACCCGGCTACAGGGCTCCGCCACCGGGGTTTTCGCCGCCGCGATGGCCGCAGACTATGCCGCACTGGTGCACGCGAACGGGGCCGAAGCCATTTCACGGCACACCCTCACCGGCCAGAGCCGCGGGGCGCTCGCCAACCGGATCTCCTATACCTTCGGCCTGCGCGGGGCCAGTCTCACCGTCGACTCCGGCCAGTCCTCCGGCCTGGCCGCCGTTCATCTGGCTTGCGCGAGTCTGCTTGCGGGCGAGACGGATTCGGCGTTCGTCGCGGCGGTGAACCTGAATCTGACCCGAGACGGCGCGCTGATCGCCGAGAGCTTCGGTGGTGTCTCACCGACCGGTCGCGCCTCGGTGTTCGATGCCGATCGCGACGGTTACGTGCGCGGCGAGGGCGCGGTGGTGCTGTTGCTCGAGCCGCTGGATCGCGCCGTCGCGGAAGGGCATCGGATCCACGCGGTGATTCGAGGCACCGCCGTGGCCAATGACGGCGGCGGGCAATCGTTCACCGTGCCCACCGTCGCCGGGCAGTCCGCGGTCATCGGCCGAGCCCTCGAACGAGCCGGAATCGCCCCCGCGGACGTGCAGTACGTGGAACTGCACGGCACCGGAACGCGCGCCGGGGATCCGATCGAGGCCGCGGCGCTGGCCGAGACCATCGGCCGCACCCGCACGGCTGCCGACCCACTGCTGGTCGGATCGGTCAAGTCCAGCATCGGGCACCTCGAGGGCGCGGCGGGGCTGGCCGGGCTGTTGAAGACGGTGCTGAGCCTGCGGCATCGCGAACTGCCCGCGACGCTCGGGCACGACAGGCCCGATCCCGCACTGCGGCTCGACGAGTCGAACCTGCGGGTGGTGACCGGCGGACGCGCCTGGCCGCATCCGGAGCGCAGTCTGGTGGCGGGGGTCAGCTCGTTCGGTATGGGTGGAACCAACGCGCACGTGATCGTCGAGCAGGCGCCCGCCGGGGCTGATGGCCGGCTGGAGCAGGGCGTCGCCGAGCGAACAGCCGACGATGCCGACGAGCCTGTGAAAGCAGTTGTGCCGGTAGTGGTCTCGGCCCGCTCGGACGCGGCGTTGCGCGCGCAGGGCGAGAGCCTGGCCGACTATGTCGCCGCCCACGCGCCCGGAATCGCGTCGCTGGCTTCGGGCCTGCTCCGTGATCGGGTCGAATTCGACACTCGCGCGGTCATTCTGGCCGCCGGCAATGCCGATCTGCTGGCCGGTCTGCGCGCCCTGTCGCAGGGGCGCACGGCCACCGGGCTGGTCACGGGATCCGGTGCGCGCGGCCCCGTGGGTGTGGTGTTCGGCGGCCAGGGCAGCCAGCGTGCGGGAGCCGGGCAGCAACTGTACGAGCTCTTCCCGGTGTTCCGCGCCTCCTTCGACGAGTCCGTGGCACTGCTCGATCGGTATCTTGGTGCGGCGGTCGACTTCTCGGTGCGCGAGGTGGCCTTCGGCGCGCCGGGCACCGACGGGCTGATCGACCGGACGATCTATACGCAGCCGGTGATCTTCGCGGTGGAAGTCGCCCTGTACCGGTTGCTCGAATCGTGGGGGATCGAAGTCGCGGCCGTGGCCGGGCATTCGATCGGCGGTGTGGTGGCCGCGCATGTGGCCGGTGCGGTCTCCCTCGCGGACGCGGCGCGACTGGTCGCGGTGCGCGGCACCCTGATGGGTGCGCTGCCCGCCGGGGGCGCGATGGTGGCGGTCGAGGCGGATGAGCCGGAGGTCCGGGCCGCGATCGAGACCGCCGGTCTGGCGCGAACCGTGGCGGTCGCGGCGGTGAACGGCCCGCTGGCGGTCGTGATCTCGGGCTCGGACGCGGAGGTTTCAACCGTGGTCGCCGCGCTGTCCGAGTCCGGCCGGCGGGTCAAGCGGCTGACGGTGTCGCACGCCTTCCACTCCGTGGCTATGGATCCCGTGCTCGCCGAGTTCGAAGCGGTGATCGAGGAATTGACGTGGACCGCGCCGGAACTCCCCCTCATCTCCGACGCGACCGGCGGGCGGATCGAGGCAGCCGAGGAACTCGGCCCGGCCTATTGGTCCCGGCACCTGCGCGGCACCGTCCGCTTCGCGGACGCGGTGCGCACCCTGCGGTCCCTGGGCGTCGGCACCTTCCTGGAGCTCGGTGCGAATGCCGTGCTGACCCCGATGGTGACGGCCACCCTGACCGATGCCGCCGAGACCGTCGCCACCGCGTCCCTGCGCTCGGGTCGCGACGAGGTGACCGGCCTGCTGGCCGCCGCGGCCGTCGTTCACGCCAACGGTAACCGGGTCGATTGGACCTCGCTGGTGCCACAAGCCACCCGAATCGACCTACCCACCTATGCCTTTCAGCGTGAACGGTTCTGGCTGGACGCGCAGTCGGACCGTGCCCCGCGGGCGGCGGACCTGTCATCGGGCGGTGCTCCGCGGGATGTGCCGCTCGAGCGAGACCCGATCACATCTGCATCGCAGTCGGTGCCCATCGCCGTCACCGTGCGCGAGGCGACCGCTGCGGTGCTGGGTTACTCCGATCCGCAGCGGCTCGACACCACGAGCACCTACCGGGACCTGGGCCTGGACTCGCTCGGCGCGCAAGAATTGGCGACTCTCCTGACGCGTGAGCTCGATTTCACGGTGACGCCGATCGCGGTATACGACTACCCGACCCCCGGTGCGCTCGCAGCACACCTCGCGGACCGGCTGCGCGAGCGATCGGCACCGAACTCGAGCACCGGCGATGCCGCGAATCCGGCAGACGCCGTCATTGTTTCGGACATCCCGGGCGATACCGCCGAGCCCATCGCCATTGTCGCGGTGAGCGGGCGATTCCCCGGCGGTCACGCGTCCCCCGAAGCGCTTTGGGACCTGCTGGTGACCGGGGGCGAGGCCATCGGCGACCTGCCCGCCGATCGCGGCTGGGATCTCGGCGCGCTGTCCGGCATTCTCGGCGGGGAGGGCTCTCGCGGCGGATTCCTGGGCGAGGCAGCCGATTTCGACGCGGAGTTCTTCGGCATCTCACCGCGCGAAGCCGTCGCGATGGACCCGCAACAGCGGCTGGTCCTGGAGTCGGTCTGGGAGCTGTTCGAGCGCGCGGGCATCGTCGCGGACTCGCTGCGCGGCACCCGCACCGCCGTGTATCTGGGTGCGAGTCCATCGGAATACGGTCCGCGCCTGCACGAGATGAGCGGCGCGGCAACCGGATTCGGCCTGACCGGTACCTCACCGAGCGTGCTGTCGGGTCGCGTCGCGTACACGTTCGGCCTCGCCGGGCCCGCACTGACCGTGGACACGGCGTGCTCCTCGTCGCTGGTGGCCCTGCATCTGGCCGTGCGCGCCCTGCGGGCGGGGGAAATTGATCTCGCGGTCGCCGGTGGCGTGACGGTGATGGCCGGTCCGGGCATGTTCACCGAGTTCGCGCGGCAGGGCGGTCTGGCCGCGGACGGCCGGTGCAAGGCGTTCGGGGCCGCCGCAGACGGGACCGGCTGGTCCGAGGCGGTGAGTGTGCTACTGGTGGAACGACTGTCGGACGCACGCCGACTCGGACATGAAGTGCTGGCCGTGGTGCGCGGCAGCGCCGTGAACCAGGACGGGGCGTCCAACGGACTGACCGCGCCCAACGGGCCGGCGCAGCGGCAGGTGATCCGGGCGGCGCTGGCGGATGCGCGTCTGGCTCCCGCCGATGTCGATCTGATCGAGGCGCACGGTACCGGCACCGCGCTCGGCGACCCGATCGAGGCACAGGCGCTCCAGGAGACCTACGGACGGCATCGAGCCGACCCGGTCTGGCTCGGTTCGTTGAAGTCCAATATCGGTCACACCCAGGCCGCCGCGGGCACCGCCGGTGTCGCCAAGATCGTGCTGGCGCTGCGCAACGAGCTGATTCCCGCGACACTGCATGCCGAGCCGGCCTCCCCGTTCGTCGACTGGCAGGCCGGGACGCTGCGGCCCGTGCTCGACACGCAACCGTGGCCGCGTGCCGCGCGGCCCCGGCGGGCGGCCGTGTCGTCGTTCGGTATCAGCGGCACCAACGCACACGTGATCATCGAAGAGGCACCCGCTCCGCAGGCTGTCGCGACGGACGAGCAGCCGAATCCATCGCCGGCCGATGCTTTTCCCGAGGGCGTGGCTCCGGCCGGGCCACTGCCGTTCGTCCTGTCGGGGCGGACTCCGGCTGCCCTGCGGGCACAGGCGGATCGGCTCGCCGTGCATCTGTCGGGATCGAAGCAGTTCGAGACCGCCGCGGTGGCGTCCGCGCTGATCCGGCAGCGCGCCGGGTTCGCGGCGCGCGCGGTGGTGATCGCCCAGGATGACGCGGTGCTGCGATCGGGTGTGCGGGCACTGGCGGACGACCTCGGCGCGGCGCACGTCGTCACCGGACCGGGGACCTCGCCCGGTGCGGTGGGAGTGGTGTTCGGCGGACAGGGGAGTCAGCGGGCCGGTGCGGGACGGCAACTGGCCGAGCGGTTCCCGGCGTTCCGCCGGGCGTTCGAGGACGCGGTGGAGCTGCTGGATCGCTATCTCGGTGCGGCGGTGCGCTTCTCGGTGCGTGAGGTGGCGTTCGGCGCACCCGGCACCGACGGGCTCATCGATCGAACCGTCTACACCCAATCGGTGGTGTTCGCGGTGGAGGTCGCGCTCTACCGGCTGTGGGAGTCCTGGGGCGTGCCCGTGGCGGCGGTGGCCGGGCATTCGATCGGCGGTGTGGTCGCCGCGCACGTGGCGGGCGTACTGTCCCTCGACGACGCGGCCCGGCTGGTCGCCGCCCGTGCCCGGCTGATGGACGGATTGCCCGCCGGTGGTGCGATGGTGGCGGTCGAGGCCGCCGAGTCGGAGGTGCTCGCCGCGATCAGCGCCGCCGGCGCGGCGGAATCGGTGGCGGTTGCCGCGGTGAACGGTGAACGCGCGGTGGTCATTTCGGGTCCCGAGGAATCGGTCTCGATGGTGGCGGGCGAGTTGACCGCGGGCGGTCGACGGGTGAAGCGGCTGGCCGTGTCCCACGCGTTCCACTCCGCCGCGATGGATTCCGTCCTCGACGAGTTTCGCGACGTGGTGTCCGGGCTGACCTTCGCCGAGGTCACCGGCCCGCGCATCGTGTCCGACCACACCGGCCGCGAAGTGACCGGCGCTGAACTCGCCGACCCCTCGTACTGGGTCCGGCATCTGCGCGGCACGGTGCGTTTCGCCGATGCCGCCCGCACATTGGCTGCCGAAGGCATCGGTCTCGTGGTCGAGCTGGGTGCGGACTCCGTACTGGCGGCGGCGCTGTCGAGCGTGCTCGACGATGTCACCGTGGTCTCGGCCCTGCGCCGCGACCGAGACGAGATCACCGGCGTGCTGACCGCCGCGGCCACCGTGTTCACCCACGGCCACCACGTGGACTGGTCCGCCATCGTGCCCGACCACGGCCGGGCCGCTCTGCCCACCTACGCCTTTCAGCGCGAGCGCTATTGGGCGGATACACCGGGCGCGGCGGCCGACCACGTGCCCGGCGAATGGATCCACCGCACCGGGTGGTCGCGATTCACCTCCGGCGGCGCGACACCCGAGCATGAGCAGCACTGGGTCCTGGTGGGTCCCGACAACGACAGCGCTGACGACTGGGCGCGAGCACTACGCGCGGCGCTCGGCACCGCACACCTCACCGAACTGCGCGTGAACCCCTCGACCACAACGAGATCCGTGCTGGATACGGCATTGGCCGACGTGCCGGGCGAGACCCTGAACGTGGTGTCGCTGCTGCCGCTGGCCACACGCGCCACCGGATCGGCGTTCGATATCGATCTCGCCGCCGCTACCGCCGCCCTGACTCGATCCGTGGCCGCCACAGCGCGAGTCACCGCATTCGCGACGCTGACCGGCGCGGCGGTCACCTCCGGTGAGTTCGATGAGCTCCCGTCCCGCGATGCGGCCGGATTCGATCCCGAGCCGTCCGGAGCCTGGCACGCCGGGTTCGTCACCGCCGCCGCGACAGAAGGCGGCCTCGGTGCGGGCACGGTCATCGACGTACCGGGAGAACCGAGCAGCGACGCCGCCGCGCAGATTGCCCGAGCGCTGCTGAACCCCGGTGGTGAGCGCGAATTCGTCGTACGCGGCGACAGAACATGGGTGAAGCGGGTGCAACCGGGCGCGCTGCGGGCCACGGGACGCTGGCGTCCGGCCGGAACCGTCCTGATCACCGGCGGCACCGGCGCGCTGGGTGCGCACGTCGCGCGACGCCTCGCCCGCAACGGGGCCACCGATCTGCTGCTGGTCAGCCGCCGCGGACCACAGGCCCCCGGTGCGGCCGAGTTGATCGCCGAATTGTCCGCCGCCGGAGCTCATCCGGTGGTGGTCGCCTGCGATGTCGGCGACCGTGCCGCGGTGGCCGCCCTGCTCGCGAGCATTCCGGCCGACCGCCCGCTCACCGATGTGGTGCATACCGCCGCCGTACTCGACGACGCGCTGGTCGACGGCCTGGACCGGGAACGACTCGAACGCGTACACCGGGCCAAAGTGGGTGCGGCGCTGCATCTGCACGAGCTGACCCGAGACATCGAACTGTCCTCGTTCGTGCTGTTCTCCTCGGTCACCGGAACCGTTCCGGCCGCGGGACAGGCGAATTACGCGCCGGGCAACGCGGTACTCGGCGCGCTGGCGGCACTCCGCCGCCGGGCCGGGCTGCCCGCGACCGCCATCGGGTGGGGGCATTGGGCGGGCGCGGGGATCGCCGGTTCGGCGGCAGGACAGCTGCGCCGGAGCGGACTGCGGCCGATGAATCCCGCGCAGGCCCTCACCGCACTCGAGCACGCGGTCACCGGTGGCGAGCAAGAGGTGATCGTCGCCGATATCGATTGGGCGGCAGCCGATCCGATTCACGCTCGGCTACTCGCCGACGTGCTGTCGTCGTCCGAACCCGCGATCACCGCCGAGCCCGCGCACGAGTTCGCGGCCCTCGATGACACCGAGCGCCACCGTCGCGTCCACGCGCTGGTCCGGGAGGAGGCATCCGCCGCGCTGGGGCACGCCGATCCGCACGCGGTCGACGACGATCGAGGACTGCGCGATCAGGGCTTCACCTCGCTGTCCTCGGTGGAATTGCGCAACCGGCTGCGCCGGCGCACCGGTCTGGACCTGCCCGCCACCGTGGTCTTCGACCATCCGACGGTCACCGCCCTGACCGCGTTCATCGCGGGCGAATTCGTCCCGGTGCGGCCGCCACGAGTGGACATCCTGCTCGGCGACCTCGAGCGCGTGGCAGCGGGATTGGCGGCCACCGATCTCTCCGCCGCCGATCGGGCCGTCGCGCTCGAGCGACTCCGGCGCCTGATCGGTGAATCCGACGCGGGCCCCACCGAATCCGATACCACCCCGGCCCTGCCGGACTCCGCGACGGACGCCGATCTCATCGATTTCATCGGCTCCGCACTCGGCATCTCCTGACCTGCCCGCGAATAGTGAAAGGCACCGCTGTGAACGCTGTTGACGACGCCACCGGCGACGACAAGATCCGGCACCTGCTGCGCCGGGTGAGCGAGGAACTGTACAAGACCCGGCAGCAATTGCAGGAGGTCACCGCCGCCCAGCAGGAACCGATCGCCATCGTCGCGCTCGGCTGCCGATTCCCGGGCGGGGCCGACACCCCGGAACGGTTCTGGGACCTGCTCAGCGCAGGCCGTGACGCCCTGTCCGAGTTTCCGGACGATCGCGGCTGGGACCTGGCCAACCTCTACCACGCGGACCCCGATCACCCCGGCACGGCCTACACCCGGCACGGTGGATTCCTCGACGGCGCAGCGGATTTCGATCCCGACTTCTTCGGGATCTCCCGGCGTGAGGCGCTGGCGATGGATCCGCAGCAGCGGTTGCTGCTGCACACGACGTGGGAGGCGTTCGAACGCGCGGGCATCGATCCGCGATCGCTGCGCGGAAGTCGCACCGGGGTCTACGTCGGCACCAACGGTCAGGACTACGTGACCGGCAGCGGCCGGGTGCCCGCCAATGTGGAGGGCTACCTGGTCACCGGCACCGCCGCCAGCGTGCTGTCCGGTCGCATCGCCTACACACTGGGTTTCGAGGGCCCCGCGCTCACCGTCGACACCGCGTGCTCGTCCTCCCTGGTCGCCCTGCACCTGGCGGTGCGCGCGTTGCGGGCGGGCGAGGTGGATTTCGCCGTCGCGGGCGGCGCGACGATCATGTCCACCCCGGCGATCTTCGTCGAGTTCTCCCGGCAGCGCGGACTGTCCGTCGACGGCCGCTGCAAGGCGTTCGCCGACGGCGCGGACGGCACCGGCTGGGGCGAGGGCGCGGGCGTGCTACTGGTGGAACGCCTTTCGGACGCCCGGCGGCTGGGACACGACGTGCTGGCGGTGATCCGGGGCAGCGCGGTGAACCAGGACGGCGCGTCCAACGGGTTGACCGCGCCCAACGGCCCCGCGCAGCAGCAGGTGATCCGGGAGGCGCTGGCCGATGCCGGGGTGAGCGCCGCCGAAGTGGACGCGGTCGAAGCGCACGGCACCGGCACCGAACTCGGCGACCCGATCGAGGCGCAGGCCCTGCTGGCAACCTACGGCCGCCACCGTGCGGAGCCGCTGCTGCTGGGCGCGGTGAAGTCCAACATCGGGCATACCCAGGCCGCGGCGGGCGTGGCCGGTGTGATCAAGATGGTGCTGGCGCTGCGCCACGGGACGCTGCCGGCGACCCTGCACGCGGAAAAGCCCTCCACCCTTGTCGATTGGACCGCGGGCCAGGTCGAACTGGTGACCCGGTCGCGGCCGTGGAGTTCCGGCGGCAGGCCGCTGCGCGCGGGCGTCTCGGCCTTCGGCGTGTCCGGCACGAACGCCCACGTGATCCTCGAACAGGCCACCGACCCCGAGCCGGCTCCCGAATCGCCGGGTGCTCGACTCGCTGATTCGCCGGCGTCGCAGCCGGCGTCGCCGAGTGATCGGCTCGCTGAGTCCGGAGTGTCGCAGCGGGTGTCGCCGAGTGGCCGGCTCGCTGAGTCCGGAGTGCCGCAGGGGGTGTCGCCGAGTGGCCGGCTCGCTGAGTCCGGAGTGCCGCAGGGGGTGTCGCCGAGTGGCCGGCCCGCTGAGTCCGAAGTACCGCAACCGGCATCGCAGGGCGTTCACTCCGGCGATTCGGCGTTGTCGCGACCGGACTCGTCAGGCGGCCGGCCGGCCGATTCGCGGGCGGCGCACCCGGAGTCATCGGTTGCGCC
>NZ_JBEXUS010000080.1:0-39237 GCF_040614455.1 Nocardia sp. NPDC005978 | reverse complement strand
ACGAAGCGTTGCTTCACCGCTTCGAGCATGCGGAAACTGGTCTCGAGTTCCTGCATCTTCTCGATGAACTCGGCATCGGGCAACGAGAACAGAGGAGATTCGAGCAGGTCTTCCACAATGGCAGCGTGTGCGGTGACACTCTGCGCGATGGTGGATTCCCCTCCCGAATTCATACCCCCATTCTACTCCTCAATAGCAAGCAGACATAGCCCAATTCAATTGTGATACAACGATATTCAGACCCTCCACCCTTTCGGAATTGGTCAGTGCGAAGTCCGAAACTAGAGTTACCCCGTGACCACATCCGAGTATCTTGCCGGGCTCTTCTCACTCGAAGGCCGAGTCGCCGTGGTAACCGGCGGCAGCTCCGGAATCGGCCGCGGAATCACCGAGGCCCTGGCCCGCGCCGGAGCCAAGATCGTGATCGTGGCCCGGGATCCCGAGCGGCTGGCAGCGACGGCGCAAGAGCTCGCGGCCGCAGGCGCGGAGAGCGGCCGGGTGAGTGCGGACCTGGGGACGCGGGAGGGCGTCGCGCAGGCGGCCGAAGAGATCGCGGCGACATTCGGCGAACCCGACATCCTGGTGAACTGCGCGGGGGTGAATTTACGGCCGCCGCTCGGGGAATTGGGGCCCGAGGTCTGGGACCGGACCATGGCGGTGAACCTGGAAGCGCCGTTCCTGCTCGGTCAGCGCTTCGGGCCGGGGATGGCGGAACGCGGGTTCGGGCGCATCATTCATATCTCTTCCCAGCAGGCGCAGCGGGCGTTCGTGAACAGCGGCGCGTACGGAGTATCCAAAGGGGGGCTCGAGTCGCTCACCCGGTCACAGGCCGAAGCGTGGTCGCCGTTCGGGGTCACCTGCAACACCTTGGTGCCGGGATTCGTCGAGACGGCTATGAACGCCCATCTGTCCGCCGATCCGCAGCGGGTGGCCGCGCTGGCAGCGCGCACGTTCGTGGGGCGCAACGGGGTGGCGGCGGATTTCGCGGGCGCGGTCGTCTTTCTCGCGGGCAACGGGTCGGGATACGTGACGGGGCAATCCATTTGCGTGGACGGCGGGTTCTCCGTGCACTAGGGCTCGACGCCGAGCGCGAGGGACAGGAAGTCGGTGAGTTCCAGGCGAACTCGTTCCTGGGTCAGGCCGTCCGCGCCGGCGCGCAGCGCGGACAGCAGCGCCGACACCAGGACCGAGAGCAGCACCTCACCGGCCACCTCCACGTCCACTCGCGCATCCAGGTAGCCCAGTTTCATACCGTGGCTCACCAGTTGAATCGCCTGTTCGCCGTACCGCCCGGCATTGTGGATGCAGCGCTCGATCACGCGGTCGTCGATCGACGACGCCTCCAGGAGCAGGAAGTTCACCAGGCCGGGCTCGGTCGCCACCAGGTCGTAGCAGCGATCAATCACGCGCTCGTAGCGCGTGCGGAAATCCGCCATCGTGTCGGGGAAGTCGTCGCCCTCGGGGCCGAGCAGCAGGGTGCGGATGTGCCGGAAACAGTGATCGATCACCGCGTCCAGGATCTCGCGCTTGTTGTCGAAATAGTTGTAGAACGTGCCGTGGCTGACCCCGGCCGCCACGGCGATGTCGTCCACGCTGATGGTACGGAAGCCGCGGGCCAGGACCAGGCCGTAGGCGGCGGTGACCAGGTCGGTGCGGCGCTGTTCCAGACGGGCTGCGCGGCGGGTCGTGCGCGGGTCCTCGCTCACGAGGCCGCCTTGCGGACCCGGAGCACCTTCTCCAGCATGTACAGCAGACCGGCGGTGCTGCGTTCGCGGGTGAACGGGGTACTGCTGCCGTGCAATTCGCGAATCAGGCCGGGGCCGACCAGGGTCAGGATGGTGTGCGAGAGGACCTCGGCGTCGATGTCGGCGCGGATCCAGCCCGCGCTCATACCGCGCTGCAGCTCGCCGGTGACCAGGGCGGCCACGAAACCCTCGAAGCCGTAGATGCGCTGGGCCAGTTCCTCGTCGATGGCTCCGGCCTCCACCAGCAGCAGGCGCACCAGCTGCGGCTCGAGCTCGTAGAGCTCGTACACCCGCTCCACCGCGCCACGCACCACGGTCACCAACTCACCGACGCTCTCGGCCACGCCGAACAGCGTCTCCGGACGCACCGATTGCATCACCTTCTCGACACCGAAATCGATGACGTGGTCCAGGATCTCGCGTTTGCTGCCGAAGTAGCGGTACACCGTGCCCTGGCCGATGCCGGCGCGGGCGGCCACCTCGGAGATGGCGGTGGCCTCGTAGCCCTGCGCCGTGAACACCTCGTAGGCGGCTTCGACGATCTCGCGGCGCCGCCGCAGCGGTAACTCCCGCTGTGGCGGCCTGCCCATTCGGGAAGCTATTTCGCGGCTCCTTCCTTGCCTGCTCCGGCCTTGTCCCCCGCGTCCTTCGGCCCGTAATCCACGACCAGCCATTCGCCGCCGCTGCGGGCGACGGTCACCACGAGCAGATTCGGCTTCGTCACCGGTTCCGCCTGCTGAATATTGCTGGTGCGCTGGGTAGCGTAGACCAGTACCTCGTATTGGTCATTGTCCTTGGCCCGCACCGACGTTCCCGCGACCTGCCCCGTGGCCACGACCTGGGCGTCGGTCATGATCTTGGCGAGGGTGTCGTGCACCTCGTCGTAGCGTGCCCGCAGGGCGTCGGAGGTGCCCGTTTGCACGCCGGAGAAGAACGCGGGCAGGTTCTTGTAGTCGTAGGTCAGCGACCGGAGGGTGTAGTCCTGGGCCACCTGGGCGGCCATCTCACGATCGGACTGATCGGTGCGCAGCGCATCCAGGTCCGTGGCGCTGTTGCGCCACAGCACCCCGAGCACCACCGCACCGACCGCCAGCAGCACGGCGGCCGCGGTCATGATCGAGAACGCCAGTTTGGCAACGCCTTCGGACGGCGCGGGTGCCGCCGGCTCGGCGGGCGTGACCGGATCGGCGGGCTCCTTCGTCAGGACCGCGCGGGCGGGCACGGACGGCGCCGGGACGGCCGCCGGGGAGTCCGACGGATTCTCCGGTGGTACAGCACTTTCGGATTCCAGCGCGGGTTCGGCGGTCGCGGTCCCCGGGACCGCACCGGCCGGCATCGGTTCCGCGGCCCCGGCGGTCCCGGCCGCGGCCGCCGCCTCGGTGGCCGTGGCATCCACCGCCGCAACGCTTTCGGCGACCGCCTCGGTCCTGCCCGGCTGTTCGTTCTCACTCATGAATCGGTTCCTCCCTATCGCGGAAACTCGACGCCGACGTGGGCCGCGCCATCGCCCGGGAACACCGTGGCCAGTAGATCCACGATCGATCCGGCATCCACCCGCAGCGGCTTCAGCGCGCTGGTGGACGGTTTCAGGGCGGTGGCGATGAACCCGAGGTCGGGGCCGATCACTTGCAGGTATTCGTCGATCCGGGTGACCAGCGGGCCGATCGGATCGGCGAAGATGTGTTCGCCGACGTGGGAGTAGTTCTCGAACGCGGCGATGATGTGCAGCAACTCGGGCAACGCACGGTCGACGTCCCCGGCCGCGGCGCTCAGACCGGGTGCGCGGCCGTCGAATCGATCGCCCAGGGTCTGGACGTTGCCGTACAGGCGCGCGATGGCATCGCGCTTGTCCCGCAGCAGATTCGCGGTGCTCACCAGCGCCCGGGTGAGGTTGGCGACGTCGGCGTCGCGGCCCTCGAAGCCCTCGGCGACGGTTGTGGCCAGGTGCTCGAGCCGGGCCGGATCCAACTGCGCGGTGAGCGCGTCCATCTTGGCCAGCGCCTCACCGACGGTACTGGCCGCGCGCACCTGGCTCCGGGGCACGGTGTCACCGTCGCGCAGGAACGGGCCGGCCGTCCCCTCGGGGCGGAAGTCCAGGAACTGCTCGCCCGCCGCGGACAGGTTGGCGATGCGGACGGGGGTGCCCGCCGGGATCCGGTAGTCGGCGTCGTACTCGACCTCGACCGCCAAACCCTGTGTGGTCGCGCCGATGTCGCGCACCCGGCCGATGGGCAGGCCGCGAAGGGTGACCTCCGAGGTCCGCATCAGGCCACCCGAGCTGTCCAGCAGCACCGTCACGGTGGTGGTGTTCCGGCGCGGGTCCATGTCCAGCACGCCCACGGCCATGTAGCTGCCGCAGACCAGGGTCAGCACCGCCAGCAGGACGAGCGAGACCGGACCCGAGAACGAGAGTTTCATGGCACCATCCCGAGCGCGCGCAGGGTTGTCACGAGTTCATCGGCCCGCACCTGGGTGTCGACCCGGCGGATCTGCACATCTGGGGCATTGAGGAAAGGAATCAGTTTGTCCCGCAGCAGTATCCGGAACGTCTCCAGATTCTCCGACAGGGTGATGTCGGAGTAGCCGATGGTGACCGCCGTGGGCGCGAGGACCGACACGATCGAGCGGAAATCACCGAGGTAGGGGTTGATCAGCGTGCCGAGGTTGCCCGCGAGTGCGCCGCCGCTGATGATCAGTTTGACCACGTTGAACAGCACGTCGGACAACCCGGCGGCCCGTGCGGGACCGTTGGTGAGGATGTTGTCGATCGACCCGCGACCGGACTCCAGTTTGCCGGTGATCTGTTGTGCCGAAACGAGAATGCGATCCAGTTCGGCCGTGTGCGCGGCCATGTCGCTCAGCGCCGCACGCCCGGCCCGGTTGATGCGATCCAGTTCCGCGGGATCGGCGGGGAAGGCGGCGTTCACGTCGGTCACCAGTTGCTGGATGTCGGACCAGCGGCCGCCGGTCACGATATTGGACAGCGCCCGCAGGATGTCCTCCACGTTCGTGGCCGGCACGGTCTGCGACACCGGGATCAGGTCACCGTCGGACAGGAAGGTGGCCGGGGCGTTCTTCGGCGCCTCCAGGGCGATGTGGATATCGCCCAGGATCGTGCTCTGCCGCAGTTCGGCCGTGGTGGACCGGGGCAACTTGGCGCCGGCTTCGATGTCGACCGTGGCGACGGCGGTGGTGCCGACGAGGTCGATGTGATCGAGCATGCCGATCTCCACGCCCTCGTTGATCACCTTGGCGCGGTCGGGCAGATTCAGCACCGAACCGAATTCGATGCGCACCGAATAGGTTTCACCGCTGATGTAGGTGCCGGGGATGGGAATGTCGGTGGCCTTGACCCCGCAGCCGGTGAGCACCAGGGCCGCGACCGTGAGCACCGGGACCAGCCGGGCCGCCGCGCGCCTCATCGCACACCCGCCTGCGGCAGGCGAGCGGCCAGCGGCGGCAGCTGGGACAGCAGGTCGGTGATGTCGCCGCGGCGCTGCTCGATCAGGTCGTGCAGCTGCGGCACCACCTGGTCGAGCAGATCGAAGACCTGTTTGTCGTACTTGCCGATATTGCGGGCGAGCACCGGCAGGAACTGCACCGCGATGTCCACCGCCCCGGCGAATTCCTGGGAGAACTCGCCGATCAGTTGCAGCCCGGCCCGCAGGTTGTCCAGCACCGCGACCATGTCCGGCCAGTTGGTGACGAACATGGCGGTCAGCTGGTCCAGATTATCGATGAGCCGCCGGAACACCACGTCGCGCGAGTTCGGGTCGCCGACCACCGCGGACAGCCGCTGCAGCAGTTGATTCCACTGCTGCCCGGTGCCGTCGATGGCGCGATCGGCGGCGACGAGGGTGTCGTCGAGCAGGGTGTCGGTCGCCGTGCCGCCGGTCAGATCCTCCGACAGCCTGCCCATGGCGTCCAGGGCCTCGCTGATGCCGATGGGGGTCTTGGTCCGGGCCAGCGGAATGCACTGCGCGGTGTCGAAACGCGCACCGCCGGTGAAGGGTTTGGTCAGCTCCACGTGCCGGTCGGTCACGATGGAGCTGGACATCGTGACGGCCTCGATGTCGGCGGGCAACCGCACGCCCTCCCGCACATCCATGGTGACCCGCATGCGGTTGCCCAGGGATTCGATCCCGGACACCGTGCCGATCTCCACGCCGAGCATGGTCACGCTGTTGCCCTCGTACAGGCCCACGGTGTCCGCGAATTCGGCGCAGACGCTGTGCGAGGTCTCCCGCACGGTCCCGGCCCACGTCACCGCCACCACGCCGGTCGCCACCACCACCGCGGCGACTCCGGCGGCGAGTGCTGTTCTGCCCCATCTCATCAGCACGCCTTGCCTTCGTAGGGAATGCAGACCTGTACGCCCGCGCCGGGTGTGTCCACCCGCACCCGGGTCCCGAGCAGGCCGTTCAGTCTGCCGATCACGTCGCGCAGGGAAGCGATGACGACGTCGATCCGGTTCGGGTCGTCGAAGACCTTGGAGAAGAGCTGCTCGATCTCGGTGATGGGCGGCTCGAGGGTGTCCCCGTACGCCATGACCGGCCGGTTGATGATCAACAGCAGCCGCTTGACCAGGTTGAACACCCCGACGATGTCGGCCTTGCGATTGCCGAGCGAATCGGCGACCGTGCCGAGCTGACGGACGAAGTCGGCCAGGATCGCCCGGTCGTCCGCTATCGCGGCGACGTATTCGTCCGAGACCTCCAGGGCGGTGTCGAGCTGCTCGGTGCGCTCGGCGAGCAGCCCGGTCAGCTCGTTGGCGTTGGTGATCACCCCGCGCAGCGCGTCGGGCTGGTCGTTCAGCGCCCTCTCGAGTTCCTCGACGGTCCCGCGGGTGGTCGTGGCGTCCACCTTGCCGAACAGCGGCGTGCCCTTGTCGAGGATGTCGCTGAGTTCGAACGGGGTGGCGGTGCGCTCGCGGGGAATGTGCCGGTCCCCCAGCTCTTTGTCGCCCGCCAGGCCGACGGCGAGGTAGTGCCCGCCGATCGGGGTCAGCATCTTGACCTCCGCGGTGGACTCGTGACCCACGCGCACATCGGATTTCACCGTGAAGCTGATCTCGACGTGATCGCCGGCCAGTTCGACCTCCCGGATCTTGCCGACGTTGATGCCCGCCACGCGCACCTCGTCCCCGGCCCGCGCGCCGCCGGAGATCGCGAAGTCCGCGACGTAGGTGCGCTGCCCGATCGGCACCACGTAGAGCGCGGCCGCGGCCAGCAGCAGCACCGAGCACACCGCCACACCGGCTATGCCCCAGCGCAATTGGGTCGGCTGGTCGCCGCGCCCGGCCAGGACCTCGCGAACGAGCGCACCCATGTACCGCACCGGGCCCGTCATTTGCACACCACCAGGTTCTGCGTCGAGAGGATGATGTCCGCGGTCGCGGGTAACGCGGCCGCGCCGTTGGAGCAGGTGATGCGCGGCTGATATCCCGTCCCGGGCACGGCGGCGTTCAAACCGGTGACCAGGGCCGGGGTCAGCGCCAGCAGCTGGGTGAGTTGCTCGGTCTGCGGGACCAGCCGGCGCAACAGCCCGTCGATCGGCCCGTAGGCCACGTCGTAGGCGTCCCGCGTGCCTTCCAGCAGCGGAATCAACGGGGTGAGAGTGGCTTTCGCGGAGTCGATGGCGCTGAGCACGGCCTGTGTCCGATCGGTGAACTGCCGCAGGATCCCGCTCAGCTGATCCACCAGATCACCGACCGCCTGCGATTTGCCGCCGAGTTCCCGCGACACCAGGCCCAGGTTGCGGATCAGCAGCACGATGACCTGTTCGCTGTTGCGGGCGTGCGCTGTCAGCTTGTCCACATCGGCCAGCACCGGTCCGATGCCGGATCCGTCGCCCTGGATGACCCGCAGCAGGTTGTCGCCGAATTGGTTGAGCTGCGCGGGATCCAGGGTCTCGAACATCGGCTTGAAGCCGTTGAACAGCTTGGACACATCGAAGCTGGGAATGGTGCGCTGCACCGGGATCGTCGCGCCCGCGGCGAGTTCCGCCCCGGGCGGGCCCTCGGTCAGCAGTTCGACGTAGCGCTGGCCGATGAGGTTCTGATAGCGCACGGCGGCCTCGGTGTTGTCGTATACCGCGCGCTGCCGATCGACGGTGAAGCGCACCCGGGCGCGCGGGCCGTCGAGCTCGACCGTCTCGACCTTGCCCACCGCGACCCCGGACATGCGCACCGAATCACCGGCGAACAGACCCGAGACATCGGTGAAAATCGCGTCGTAGGTGACCTTCTCGCCCGGGATGGGCGTGCGCAGCGCGGTGACCACGAACACCGAGCAGCCCGCCACGACGAGCAGGAAGACCACGAGTTTGAGCGAGGATTTGGCGATCTCGTTCATCGAGCGCCCTCCGGAAGTGAATCGGCGAGGTAGGGCATGGTTTTCGCGATCAGCTCGACCTGCAATCGAATACGGCCGTCCTGCGCGGAGAAGGCGCCGTCCATGGCGTTCAGCAGCGCCGGGACGCGGTGGTAGGCGGGGACGGCCGAACCCACCGACACCGCGATCGGCACCGCCAGATCCAGGACGCCGCCCAGCACCTTCTCCAGTTCGGGATTGTTGCGCGCCAGCAGATCCGAGATGCCGATCAGCACGGCCTGATCGATGCCGTCGGTGGCGGTGTTGGTGCGCGCCCGGTTGCCCGGGTCGCCGAAGTAGGCGCTCTGTTCGAGCACCGCCAGGATGGCGTGCCCCACCGACGGGGTCAGGTCGGCGAAGGCGCCGGTCATGTCGCCGCCGATCGCCAGGTAGTGACCCAGGGGTGCGCGCTGGCCGTCCGCGAGCATGCGGGCGGTCTCGAAGAAGGACTTCAGCGCCGGTCCCAGGCTGTCGGCGTTGTCCAGCAGCAGATCGAAAAGCCTTCGGACCGTGTCGGAGTCGAGCACCGTGGTGAGCCGGGCCGCGCGGCGGAAGACCCCGGACACCGTCGCGTTGGTGGCGTTCTCCCCGATGCTCAGCACCGAGTTCTCCGCCAGCGGTCCGCCGCCGGCGCCGGCGACGAGTTCGATCGCGCTGGAGCCGAAGACATTCGAGGAGGTGAACCGCGCGGTCACGTCGTCGGTCAGCGCGCCGGCCTGATCCCGTTCGATCTCGATCTCGATGCGCTGCTGCCCGTAGCCGACCGTGGTCACCTCGCGCACGGTGCCGATGGCGTAGCCGCGGAATTTCACCTCCGCGCCGGGCGCCAAGCCCTCGCCGAGGGTCGCGGCGTCGATGGTGAGGGCGAACCTATCGGCGAAAGATCCACGCGCATAAGAACTCACGACGATCGCCACGACGACGATGACGATCGCGAACACCACTCCGCGCAGACGCAGCAGCCACGGGCCCGCGGCCCGGCCGGAATGATCCTGAAACACACCCATGACTCACCCCGAGATCCGAATGCCGACATCCAGGCCCCAGATCACAATGGTGAGGATCATGTCCAGGATGACCACCAGCACCAGACTGGCGCGGATGGCCCGGCCCGAGGCCCGGCCCACGCCCTCGGGTCCGCCGGTGGCGTAGAAGCCCTGGTAGCCGTGGATGAGAATGATGGCGATGACGAAAATTGTCGCCTTGACCAGCGACGCTACGACGTCTCCGGGTTGCAGGAAGGCATTGAAGTAGTGGTAGTAGGTGCCCGAGGACTGCCCGTGCAGCACGTTCACGACCGTCGCGCAGGACAGGTACGACAGGATGAGGGTGAGCAGGTGCAGCGGCACGATGGTGACGACCCCGGCGATGACGCGGGTGGTCACCACGAAGGGCATCGGCCGGATGCCGATGGCCTCGAGCGCGTCGATCTCCTCGGAGATGCGCATGGCGCCGATCTCCGCCGTCATGCGGCACCCGGCCTGGGCGGCGAAGCCGATGGCGGCCACCATGGGCGCCATCTCCCGGGTGTTGGCGTAGGCCGAGACGAATCCGGTCAGCGGGCCCATGCCGACCATGTTCAGTGCGGTGAAACCCTCCACGCCGATGGAGCCGCCGACCGCGATGCCCAGGAAGGCCAGCACCGCCACGGTGCCGCCGCCCACGATGATCGCTCCGGAACCCCAGGTGATGTCGGACAGGATCAGCATGGTCTGGCGGCGGTACACCCGCAGCGTGTGCGGAATCGCGGCCAGCACCTCGTAGACGAAAGTCGCCTGGTGCCCGAGGGATTCGAAGACGTTCAACGGGGCGCGGGCGCCGCGCTCGGCTACCCGGCCCGCCGTGCCGAGGGCGTGATAGCGGGCGGGAACCTGCGTCATCAGCCCACCTGCTGCGGTAGGAACATCGAAACCAGCTGGGTGATAACGAGATTCACCCCGAACGCGGCGATGACGCCGATCACCACCGCCGCGTTCACGGCGTTGGCGACGCCCTTGGGTCCGTGCGTGGCCTCGAGCCCCCGCTGACAGGACACGATGAGCACGATGACCCCGAAGAGCATCGATTTCACGATCGCCACGGCCAGATCGCTCATCTTGGCGAAAGCGGAGAAGGCCGAGAGGTAGCTGCCGGGGGTGACGCCCTGGAAGCCAACCGCGATCACGTAGCCGGTGAACACGCCCATGAAGATGATCAGCATGCACAGCAGCGGCGTGAGTGCGAGCATGGCCGCCAGGCGCGGGGCCACCAGCCGCCGCACCGGGTCGATGCCCATGGTGCGCAGCGCGTCCACCTCGTCGCGAATGGTGCGCGCGCCGAGGTCGGCGGCGATGGCCGAACCGGCCGCGCCGCCGAGCAGCAGCGCGGTCACCATGGGCGCGCCCTGGCGGATCACCCCGAGTCCGCCCGCCGCGCCCGAGACCGAGCTCGCACCGACCTGCTGGGTCAGGCTGCCGACCTGCACCGCGACGATGACGCCGAACGGAATGGCGACCAGCACAGCGGGAATGGCGGTCACGCTGACGATGAACCAGCCCTGCTGCAGGGTGTCGCGCCACGGGTGTTTGAGAGCGACGGTGTCGGTGATCAGGTAGCGGAACGCCGCTACGGCCAATTGCAGGGTGCGCCCGAATGTGCGCAGCCCGGAGAGTACGAACTCGATCGCCTGCCGCGCCAGCGGATCAGACCCCCGAATGACCTTGTCGACCAATGCTTACCACCCCACTGCCCCTGTTGGTCGTTGCCGACCGGCCGAACAGTAATACAGATTTCGGACTGACGTGTCAGTCTTCACGGGGTTCGTGAGAATGCTTGACTGACCGGCTGGTTCGGGGGAAAAATGCCCAACCTATTTTCAATGCCGGTGGCTGCCGGAGATTTTCAGCAATGGATCGGCAATCGAAAATACCGCCGATCAAAAAATTGATTCGGCGGTATTTCACTTATTGCGAGTTATTAGCTCGCTTGCGATTCAATTAATGGCTCGGGCGAGGTCGACGAGAGCCGCCAAGAGCACCGTTTCGTCGGCGCACACCGCGGGATCCAGCACCGTGCGCCGGGCGATGAGCTCGCGGGCGGCGCGAATGTCGGCGGGACGGCCGATGCCGACCGCACCGGCGAGCCTGCCTTCGCGCAACCCGAGCACGGTGAGGTCGGGGGTGCCCGGCGCCCCGCGGACGACCAGTTCGTCCGTCGGCTCGATCCGGCCCGCGAACTGGATGTTCAAGCCGTACTGCGTCGACCAGCCCCAGCAGACCTCGGCCGTCTCGGGCGCGGTGCCGAGCATGGCCGCGGCGGCCGCGGCGCCCTGGGCCTGCGCGCTGTTCCAGTGCTCGTCGCGACGGTGCACGCCGGTGTCGAGATCGAGCCGGGCCGCGACGTCGCCCGCCGCGTAGACCCCGGGCGCACTGGTGCGATAGCGCTCGTCGACCAGGATGCCGTCCGCAACGGCGATACCGGCCGCCGAGGCGAGCGAGATGTTCGGTATCGCACCGATAGCAACCAGGGCCGCGTGCGCGTTCCAGGCCCGGCCGTCCTCGGCGGTGGCGGTCACCGTCCCGGGGGCGGTCTGCTCGATATCGGTCAGCAACACCCCGCCGACCACATCGACGCCATTGTCGGCGTGCAGTTTTCGAATGAACTCACCGATCACCGGCGGCGCGATCCGGTCCAGCGGGGCGGCTCCGGCGTCGAGCATCGTCACCCGCGCACCGAGTTTCGTCGCGGTCGACGCGACCTCGCAGCCGATCAGGCCCGCGCCCACGATCAGCAGCGAGCCCGCGTCGATGGCCGAGCGCACGGCCGCGACATCGGAGCGCCCGCGCAGGGTGTGCACCCCCGCCCCCGCGCCGGGCAGCCCGCGCGGGCGCGCACCGGTGGCCAGCAGCAGGCTGTCGTAGCCGAGCTCCTCCCCATCGGTCAGCAGTACCCGCGCGCGGTCGGGCTCGATGCTCGCGACGGTGACCCCGGTGCGCACCTCGATGGCGTTCGACTGCCAGAACTCACCGGGCTCCAGCAGGGTTCGCCGCTCCACCGCGGTGCCGGCGAGCATCTCCTTGGACACCATGGGCCGCCGGTAGGGCAGCTCGTCCTCCGCGCCGATCAGCACGATCGCACCGGTGTACCCGGCGGTGCGCAGGGTCCGGGCCGCGGTGGCGCCCGCGATCCCGGCGCCCACGATGACAATGCGGCCGTTCGTCACGAGCGGCTGACCTCCACCATCTCGAAATCGGCCTTGGCCGCACCGCAATCCGGGCAGGACCAGTCCTCGGGGATGTCGGCCCAGCGGGTGCCGGGCTCGATACCGTCCTCCGGCCAGCCCAGGGTCTCGTCGTACTCGAAGCCGCACACCAGGCAGCGGAAGAGTTTGTAGTCAGTGCTCATGATCGGGTCCTGTACTCGCGGAGGTGGATTCGAAGTCGAACTTCTCGCGGACGCCGCAGTCGGGGCAGCACCAGTCGTCCGGTACCGCCGACCAGGGGGTGCCCGCCGGGAAGCCCTCGCGGGGCGCTCCGGCGGTCTCGTCGTACACGTAATCGCACACCGGGCAGGCATAGGCGGCCATCAGCGCACCCCGTACTTGGCCAGGACGCGCTCGCGCTTGGCGGGCTGGATGTTCACCCGGGAGATGTCACCGGCGTAGTGGTTCAGCACCCGGTGGTCCATCACCTTGCGCCACAGCGGCGGGAAGTAGGCCAGGCCGATCATGCTGGCGTAACCGCTGGGCAGATTGGGAGCGCCGTCCATGCTGCGCAGGATCTGGTAGCGCCGGGTGGGATTGGCGTGATGATCGCTGTGCCGCTGCAGGTGGTACAGGAAGATGTTGGTCACGATGTGATCGGAGTTCCAGCTGTGCGCGGGGGTGCAGCGCTCGTAGCGCCCGCTCGCGGTGCGCTGGCGCAGCAGGCCGTAGTGCTCGAGGTAGTTGACCGTCTCGAGCAGCGCGAAGCCGTAGACGCCCTGAATCACCAGGAACGGCAGCACCATCGGGCCGAAGGCCACCGCGAGCGCGCCCCACAGCACGACCGACATCAGCCAGGCGTTGAGCACGTCGTTGTGAATCGTCCACGGGTGCTTGCCCAGACGCCGCAAGCGCGTGGCCTCGAGTTCCCAGGACGAGCGCAGGCTGCCCCAGACGCTGCGCGGCAGGAAGGTCCAGAACGATTCGCCGAAGCGCGAACTGGCCGGGTCCTCCGGGGTCGCGACGCGCACGTGATGGCCGCGATTGTGCTCGATGTAGAAGTGCCCGTAGAAGGTCTGCGCCAGGGTGACCTTCGACAGCCAGCGCTCGAGCTCCTCTTTCTTGTGGCCGAGTTCGTGCGCGGTGTTGATGCCGACGCCGCCGACCACGCCGATGCTCAGCGCCAGGCCGAACTTGGAGATCAGGCTCAGCCCGCCGTCCACGCCCAGCCAGGACAGGTCCGTCGCGGTCCACAGGTAGCAGGCGTAGATCAGGCTCAGCAGCTGGAACGGGATGTAGGCGTACACGCAGTAGCGGTAGTACCGGTCGTTCTCGAGCCACTCCATGACCTCGTCCGGCGGGTTCTGCCCGTCGGGACCGAAGAAGCGGTCCAGGATCGGCAGCAGCACGTAGACCAGCAGCGGGCCGATCCACCACCACACCGGGGCAACGGCCTGCCAGCCGAGCTGATTGAACACCCACACGAAACCGGTGGTGAGGAATACGGCGGTCGGTGCGACCAGGCCGAAGAGCCAGAGGTAGCGCTTGCGGTCATGCCACTGCGGCGGCACGACATCGCGGGCCTCCCCGGTACGAGACGTCGTCATTGTCGATCTCCTAGACATTTACACTTCTGCTCGAAGTGTATCCAGTAGATACACTCGTCTTGAAAATGTCAATGAACGAGACGGATCGAGGGCCCATGTACGATCAGCGCGTGGCCGCAGCCCCGAACTTTCAGAGCGATATGCGCAAGCTCCTGCGCGAACGGATCATCGACACCGGCCGGCGCATCGTGGTCGCCGAAGGCTGGGGCGCGGTGAACATGTCCCGGCTGGCCAAGGAGGTCGGGGTCAGCCGCCCGGTGCTGTACAAGGAGTTCGCCAACAAGCACGAGCTGGCCGAAGTGGTCATCAGCCAGGAGGTCGACACCTTCCTGGCCGGCATCGCCGAATGTCTGGCCGCGCAGCCCGGCGACGTCGTGCTCGGCATTCGCGCGGCGGTCGAGTTCACGCTGCGCACGGGCGCGGACAACACCCTGCTCAAGGCGGCGCTCGCGGGCCGCACCGCGCCGGACACCGCACTGCTGCCGGTGCTGATGACCGAGACCGAACCGGTGCTCGGGCGGGCGATCACGGCGGTCACGCTGATGATCCGCGGGCAGTACACCCTCGCCGAGGTCGGTGACGACGAACTGGCCGCCATCACCGAAACCCTTGTGCGACTTGCGCTGAGCCATCTGTTCCAGCCCACCGGCCCGATCGACCGGGCCGTCGGGCAGATTCACACGGTGGTCGCGGGCGCGTTCGCGAACCTGCCGGCGCGGTAGCCGGCGCGACGGGCCGCCGGGCTTGAAAGGCTAAGTGCCCGTGACAGGTTCGAAGTCGATCTGCTCGCGGACGCCGCAGTCCGGACAGCACCAGTCCGGCGGCACCTCCGACCAGGGCGTGCCCGCCGGGAAGCCCTCGCGGGGCGCGCCGCGCGCCTCGTCGTAGACGTACTCGCAGACCGGGCAGCGATAGGCGGCCATCACCGCACCCCGTACTTCGCCAGGACGCGGTCGCGTTTACCGGGCTGGATGTTCGCGCGGGTGATGTCACCGTCGTAGTGGGTGAGCACGCGATGGTCCATGACCTTGCGCCACAGCGGCGGGAAGTAGGCAAGCCCGATCATGCTGGGGTATCCGGCGGGCAGGTTGGGCGCGCCGTCCACCGTGCGCAGGGTCTGATAGCGGCGGGTGGGGTTGGCGTGATGATCACTGTGCCGTTGCAGGTGGTAGAGCACGATATTGGTGGCGATGTGGTTGGAGTTCCAGCTGTGCGCGGCCGTGCAGCGCTCGTAGCGCCCGCGGGCCGTGCGCTGGCGCAGCAGGCCGTAGTGCTCGATGTAGTTCACCGTCTCCAGCAGTGCGAAGCCGTAGACGCCCTGGATCAGCAGGAACGGCAGTACCCACGGGCCGAACACCGCGACCAGCGCGCCCCACAGCACCGCCGACATCAGCCAGGCATTGAGTACGTCGTTGCGGATCGTCCACGGGCCCTTGTCCATTCGCTTGAAGCGCGCGGCCTCCAGCGCCCAGGCCGAGCGCAGACTCCCCCACACGCTGCGTGGCAGGAACATCCACAGCGATTCGCCGAAACGCGCGCTGGCCGGATCCTCGGGCGTCGCGACGCGCACGTGATGGCCGCGATTGTGCTCGATGTAGAAGTGCCCGTAGAACGTCTGCGCCAGCGTGATCTTGGAGAGCCAGCGCTCGAGGTCGGTCTTCTTGTGCCCGAGCTCGTGCGCGGTGTTGATGCCGACCCCGCCCATGACCCCGACGGTCAGCGCCAGCCCGACCCGCGACACCGTGTCGAGCCCGCCGTCGAGCCCGAGCCAGGACAGCTCCGTCGCGGTCCACAGGTAGCAGCCGTAGACCAGGCTCAGCAGCTGGCACGGAATGTAGGCGTACACGCAGTAGCGGTAGTACCTGTCCTGCTCGAGCCACGCCATCGCGGCCTCGGGCGGATTCTCCAGATCGGGCAGGAAGAGCCGATCCATCGCCGGCAACAACGTGTACACCAGCAGCGGCCCGAGCCACCACCACACCGGGGACACGGCCTGCCAGCCCAGCAGCCCGAACACCCACACCAACCCGGTGGCCACGAACACGGCGGTCGGCGGCACCAGTCCGAACAACCAGAAGTAGCGGTTGCGATCACGCCACCGCGGCGGCGCGACCTCCCGCGACTCCTCGGTACGAGACGTCGTCATTGTCGATCTTTCCTCGAATACAACTGCTGGCGCAGTGTATTCAGCGACGCCCGTTTCCGCCGGACAATCGTCCAGTAGACCGGCTGCCGATCCCACATTTCAAGACCGCATCAGTCGCGGGTGGACCACATCAGTCGCGGGTGGTAAGTCGTTGCTCGGCAATCGCAGCCCGATGGGCCGGGGACGGAGGCTCGGCGAGCCCGATCCCGGCATCGGTGAGAATCGTCAGGTCGAGGGTCCATTCACGGACAGACCGCACCTGCCAGAGCGCAAAGGCTTCGGCTACATGCTGCCGGGCCTGCGCCTCCGACATGCCCGTCACGGATCTGAGATGGTCGAAAGCGTGGGATGCTCGCCCGCTGACCTGAGCAAACCCGAAGTGGGTCGTCTGATGACAGTCGGTACAGAGCAGGATGATGCGACGTAGGTGCTGTACGCCGGTGGCATCGTCGAAAACCCACCGCTCATGCGCTTCCAGCCAGCGCCGAGCGGCCCCGTCACGATCGCGGCCGCACACCTCGCACCGATGCCCGGCCCTGGCGTTCACCATCCGCTGCAGTCGTAGCCAATCCTTACCGTCGACGCACGAGCGCACATTGGTGAACCAGCAGGTTTCGGGCACCAGATCCACGAATAGGCCGCTGCCGCAGGTACGGTCCTCGCCGGGCAGAACCTCCGGCACACTCGGGCGCACCGAACCCGGTCGCCCCTCGGGGTGGGCCTCGATCCATTTCAGGCCGCCCAGATCGAGCCGCAACCGCGCGCGTGTGACCGCAACATAGGCGAGTTTGGCCTCGGTCTGCCCGATCGGGACCGGACCGGGACATTCGGGGTTCTCCGGATGGGCGAAATCATCTCCGATCCGCACCGTGTCCCATTCGCGGCCCTTCGCCTTGTGCGCGGTCGATATCGTCACCTCCGCGTGGGCCTCGCCGCACAGGTTCGCGACAGCCTCGAGCACCACGTCCACGCCGTAGTCATCGATCAAGCTCACCAACGGCCCCAGATCCGCGCCGGCCGGGTCGTTCTCCGCGTAGTCCTGCAACTCGCCCCACGAGGTGAACAGGCAAAGCTCCGGGTGATTACTGCGCCGGCCGCCCTGCAGATCGCGCGCGGCCCGAGCAAGCAACTCCAGCGACTTGCCGCCGCCGACCAGAGCCACCCTGCGCTTTCGACTCAGGTGCGACATCACCTCGAGCATCGCGCCCACATTGGTCCGGCAGAGCACCACGTCGGCCTGCTCGACATCGCAGATCTCGGTGGCCAAGCCGTCATTTCCGGTCAGCCGGATCGGCGCGTCGACGATGGCGAGCCACCGATTTGCTTCGGCCGCAACAGCCGCGCCGAACCGAAACGATCGAGTCAGCCCCAGCTGTGTACCGTCGAAGTCGTACATCACGTCCTGCGCACCTCGCCATCCGTAGATGGCCTGTGCGGAATCACCCACCATGACCAACTGGGAGTGACTCCGCTGCGCGTTGAATACCTGTTCCACAACGGGATTCGTGTCCTGCGCCTCATCCAGCAGAATGAAGTCGTAGTCCAGTTCCGGCTCACCGAGAGCCCACATCTTCAGGTAGTGGTCATGGTCGAACCGCACCGATCCACGGTCTCGATGTTGCAGATCGCCCCACGCCTTCACCGCGTACGGCAGCACCACATCGATGAGCCGCTGATGATCCGAGACGTCGTCCAGACCACGCAGTCGGGGCACGTGCCGGGACATGATCTCCCGATCAGCGGAATAGCAGAACCGCTGCACCGTCCGCACCGTTGTGTATGACAGAGCTGCAGCGCTCACCGGCCGGTTGCCGATTCGCAGGGGATACCGAATCCCCAGCGCTGCACCAACCTTCGCCGACGAGACGCGAGCGGCATTCAAGCGCTCCCGATAGTGGTGTCCCACGGCGCGATAGGCCATCGAATGAGCGGTCCGGCATTGCACGGTACGCACGAATCTCTGCTGCGCCTCGGCCGCCACCGCGCGGTTGTAGGCGAGGTACAGGCCTGCCCGCGAGCTGCCGTTCGACAGCAGCCGGAGGGTCGTCGTCTTCCCCGTCCCGGCCCCGGCCTGGATCGCCATGTCCGCACCACTCGCGAACGCATCGATCGCCGCCTGCTGCTCCATGGTCGGTGCCGATGTCGCTTGCCCCACACAGACTCCCCCCTCGGATGCCATGCTCGAGCAACGATCATCGCATCGACCACCGACAGGGACGAGGAATCGCGGGGATCAGTCCGCCGGGAGTTCGGCGCCGGACTCGGCGAGCTTGGCGGCGACCTCGTCGGGGAAGACGTTGCGGAACAGGAACAGGTCCCGGCCGAGCTTCCAGCCGGGGGCCAGGGCCACGGCGTAGCGCTCGAAGTAGCCGAGCTGTTTGCCCATCAGGATGAGCTGTTCGGGGCCCGCCGCGCCGCGGCGCTTGCCGAACTCGAGCAGGCGGGCGGCCACGACGCCGAGGTCGAGCTTGTCCAGGCTGCCACTCAGCACCGGGCCCAGCGCGACGGCCAATTGGCGGCCGATGGTGGCGTCGTCGCCGCTGTCGTCCGAGACCATGTCGAGCTTGCGCAGCGCGCGGGCCACGGGCCGGAAGTCGTTGTCGATGGCGCTGGCGTAGAACAGGGCGCGCACGAAGTCGCGCCATTCGGTCTCCATGCGGCCGACGATGCCGAAATCGAGCATGGCCACCCGGCCGTCCTCGAGCAGCCAGAGGTTGCCCGCGTGCACGTCACCGTGGAAGAGCCCGTGCACCGCGACGCTCTCCATCCACGCCTTGACCAGGCGGCGGATCAGCAGTTCGGAGTCCGGGTGCACCGCGCGGATGTCGTCGAAGCGGTCCAGCGGCATGCCGCGCATGCGCTCCATGCACAGCACACGCGGTGCGGTGTACTCCCAATACACCTCGGGGACAACAACATTGGTGTTGTCGCCGAAGACGGTCAGGTTGTGCCGCGCCCGCGTCTGGTTGTCGGCCTCGATGAGGAAGTTGAGTTCGGCCACCGTGGCCTCGTACAGATCGCGCACCACGGCCTGGGTATTGGCCACCCGCGCGTTCTCCGAACGCTTCTCCAGCGTGCGCGCCAGCTTCATGGCCGCGCGCAGATCCACGATCATGCGCCGGGCGATCTCCGGGCGCTGCACCTTGACCACGGCCGGGCGGCCGTCGGCCAGCACACAGGCGTGCACCTGCGCGATGGAGGCGGCCGAGAGCGGCTCGTCCTCGAAGGACTGGAACAGCTCGGAAATGGGCTTGCCGAGCTCGGATTCGATGATCGCGCGCGCGTCCGCGGAGGGGAACGGCGCCATATCGTCCAGGCAGCGCAGGCAGGCGTCGGCGAGTTCGCGCGGGAAAGCGCCCGGCGACGACGCGATGAGCTGACCCAGTTTGACGAACATCGGGCCGAGCGATTCGAAGCCGTTCACCACACCGTCGGCGACCGCGCGCTTACGCTTGGCCTTGCGCAGCCCGCCGCGCAGCACGCTGCGGGTGACCGAACCCCCGAGCACCGCGCCCACGATCGCGGTGCGCCGCAATTCGGAGAACCCGAACGTATTCAGATCGGGCCGAACCACCTCGGGCGTACCGGCCCGCACAGTCATGGGTGAGCTCACGGGCGGCAGTGTATCGCTGATTGTTTCGCAAACCCCGCTGTGGTGCCCGGCACACGTTACCGAGGCGTTCAGTGGTTAGGGAGGGGTAAGGCGGGGTACCGTGCATGGTCGGGCCGCGATCCGGCCCACTGATAGAGGCGGAAAGGCAAGACCGAAGTAATGACGGGTACAGCGGAAAAGCTGGCGGAACTGCGCAAACTGCTCGAGATTGCCGAAGAACCCTCGGGTGAGAAGGGCATTCAGAAGCGGCTCGCCAAGGGCATCCCCAGCGCCCGAGAACGCGTGCACATGCTGCTGGACCCGGGAACCTTCGTCGAAATGGGCGCGCTCATGCGCCAGCCCGGCAAGCCCGACGCCTACTACGGCGACGGCGTGGTCACCGGCCGCGGCTACATCGACGGCCGCCCGGTCGTGGTCATCTCGCACGACCCCTCCGTGTACGGCGGTTCGGTCAGCGAAACCTTCGGCCGCCGCGTGCGTGCCGCGATGGACTTCGCCTACAACAACGCCTGCCCCGTGGTCTGCATCAACGACTCCGGCGGCGCGCGCATCCAGGACGGCGTCGCCTCGCTGGCCTGGTACGCGAACATGTGCCGCCCGCTGGATGATCTGTCCGGCTTCGTGCCGACCGTCGCGGTCATGTTCGGCAAGTGCGCCGCGGGCTCGGTGTACGGCCCGATCAACATGGACGTCCTGGTCGCGACCGAGGACTCGTACATGTTCGTCACCGGCCCGGAGGTCATCAAGGCCGTCACCGGTTCCTCGGTGACCGCCGAGGAGCTCGGCGGCGCCCGCGCGCTGGAGAAGAACGGCACCGTTCACCACGTCGCCAAGGACGAGGCCGGTGCGTTCGCCTGGGTTCGCGAATACCTGAGCTACCTGCCGACCAGCTGCGTCGAGCCGGCTCCGGTGGTCAACCCCGGCCTCGAGCCGGAGATCACCGCGACCGACCGCGAGCTGGACACCTTCATGCCCGACGCCGACAAGGTCGGCTACGACATGCACGAGATCCTGCTGCGCATCTTCGACGACGGCCACTTCCACGAGGTGGGCGCCAAGACCTCGGAGAACCTGATCACCGGGTTCGCCCGCGTCGACGGCCGCCCGGTCGGCGTGCTGGCCAACCAGCCGCTGGTGCTGGGCGGCGCGCTCGACGCCGCCTGCTCGGACAAGGCCGCGCACTTCATCCGGCTCTGCGACGCGTACAACGTGCCGCTGATCTACGTGGTCGACACCCCGGGCGTGTTGCCCGGTGTGGACGAGGAACGCAATCACGTCATCAAGCGCGGCGGTCGCATGTTCCGCGCGCTGATCGAGGCCACCGTCCCGATCGTCACCATCGTCACGCGCAAGGCGTACGGCGGCGGCTTCGCGGTCATGGGCTGCAAGCAGCTCGGGGCCGATGTGGCCCTGGCCTGGCCGACCGCCCGCCTGGCCGTCATGGGCGCGGAGTCGATGATCCCGATCGTCGGCAAGCGCACCCTCGAGGCCACCCCCGAGGAGCAGCGGGAGGCGGTGCGGCAGAACATGATCGCCTTCTACAACGCCACCGTCGCCACCCCGTGGACCGCGGCCGAACGCGGCTACATCGACGCCGTCATCGAGCCCTCGACCACGCGCCTCGAGATCCGCAAGGCGCTCAAGCTGTTGCGCGACAAGGGCGCGGTGCGCAAGCAGAACCCGCGCAAGCACAACCTGTTCCCCATGTGAGCACGGCGCGATAGCCGATACCTCACTCGGTCCCCGGTCTCCGCGTCCGGGGACCGAGTCGTTCGAGGGGCGGATCGTTCGGCGGAAGAGGCTCGTTCAACAGGGATGGGTCGCCCAGCGGGCAGGTCGTTCGCCGGGCGCCGGGCCGATCGGCGGGCCCTGCGGACCGGCGATCAACCATCCACGCGCGCTTCAGCATTCACTGGGCGCGGGTACGCCCCGCAGCCGCTCGTCCAGCCACAGCAGCGACTCCGGGTACCCCACCGCCGCCGCGATGATGTGCTCGCCGAACACGCTGCGGTAGACCGCGCGCGCCCCGAGCGCGCACTGTTCGTCGTAGAGGTCCCGCGCACCCTGCTCGGGCACCCAGAACTCCTGCGCACCGTGGTAGATGTACAGCGGCACAGCCGATTTGCGGCCCTGCATGCGGGTGATGCGGTAGATCTCCTGCGCGAAGGGACTGTTCAGCGGGTCGGGGAAGTTCGCCGCGACGTCGATGGGCAGCAGCAGCACCCCCGGCAGCGCGAAGGTGTCCACGCACCAGTCCTTCACCACCGAGGTCGTCACCCAGCGCGCCAGATTGTTCATGCGCGCCAGGATCTCCGGGCGCTCCCGGCCGACCGCGAAGGTGGCCGCCATGAAGATTCCCGAGGCGAGATTCGCGTTCATGCTGCGCGCCAGCAACTCGTAGTCCGCGGGCACCCCGCCCAGCGCCGCGCCGACCACCACCTCGGTGAGTTCGGGCGCGTACTCCGCGAGCAGCTTGACCGCGCCCTTGGTGGCGATCGCGCCCCCGGAGTAGCCGACCATGCCGAAACGGCTGTCGCCGAACTCCTCCGGCAGCGCGCCGCGCACCGCGCGCACCCCGTCCAGGATGGTGTGCCCGGCCACGTACGGCTCCGCGTAGGCCATGCGCGGGCCCTCATGGTCCGGCACCAGCACCGCGTACCCGCGCAGCAGCGCGAGCTGGGTGGTGGGCGGCAGGTATTCGGTCAGGTTGGTGTTCAGTGAAATACCATGCGCCAGGGTGTAACTCGGGTTGCATTCGCGGCCCAGCGCGTTGATGGGCAGATTGTTCACCAGCACCGGCCGCTGCCCGGGCCCGGCCCACTCCCCCGGCGGCACGGCCAGCGAGGAGACCGCGTAGGAGGGCGCGCCGTGCGCGTCGGTGGTGCGGTACTTGAACTGCACCACCTGGCGCACCGGCGCCAGCAGGATGGGGCCGCCGACCGCGGTGACGTCGCGCCAGGCGATGAGCTGTCCCGGAGCCATCCCGTCCAGATCGGCGGGCCACTCGTCCACGAAGGCGTCCCCGACCGGCGTGGGCATGGTCGCGGCCCGCAGCGCCGCCAATTCGGGTGTGAGAGAGTCGCCGTCGACCAGCGGGGTGTCCGGGGCGGGGGGCAGCGCGGGCGCCGGCAGGACCGTGTCGATCCACTGCTGTATCGCGGGCAGCAGGTCGAAGCCGGAGGAGTTCACCGCCGCCGGCACACTCGCGCCGACAGGCGGATCCGGCGCGGGCGGCTCAGCGTTCGCGGTGGTCGCGAGGCTGCCGAACAACAGTGCGGCGGCGAGGATTCGAGAACAACGCGGCACGGCAACCCCCACGCAATGAGAGAACTCGGCGGTAACCGCAACCTTAAACCGGCGCTCTCCGTGGGGTATTCGACGTAGTCTGTTCGACGCGGCATCGAGACCGGTCCGTGCCGATCCATGCCGATCCGAGATGATCCCGTAGGATCGGGACCGGCCGGTCAGCCCCGCTCGTCGTATTCGCCCCTGCGGCGGCTGAATTGCACCACCGTCGGGAACCCGCCGGCCACCGGGTCGAAGGATTCGGTACGCACACCGATGCTGTCGGTGAGCGTCTGCAGCACGTGCCAGCCGAAGCCGCCCTCGTCCAGGGCGTCCGGCTCGGCCACCACGGTCCCCACCCGAATGCTCATCCGATTGTCGTTGTAGCCGAAGTCGCACTCGATCACACCGCCCGGCACCGACCCCAGGATCAGCGCCGTGGCCACCTCGTCCAGCGCGACCCGGATGTCCGTCACCTCGTCGAGGGCGAAATCCCCTATCAGAGACACTGTTTCGGCCAGCGCGCGCAGCATGGTCAGCTGCGCCAATTCGGCCGGAACGCGAATGCCGATCACATCCGCCTCGGTCGCCGATCCAGAGATCCCGTCCCGCATACGCCGCTCCGCCCGTCCGCCGCCACGCCGCGCCGGCGGGATGCGCCGCGCGCGGCCGTTGTTCGATCCGTTCGCCTGATGCATATTCTCGAACACTCACTCGCCTGACGGATGTCGATCGCGCGGTCTGCCGGCGGAGACGAACACCCGGCACGTGTCATTGACCGCCATACCCGGGGCACGAGCGACGAAACCTCCGCACCCCGGCTCATTCCGCATCGGAGCGCTGATGCACCGTCAGCAGCAGATGGTCGAATCTGGTGCGCAGTTCCACCGTCACCCCGCCCAATGCGGCGAACTCGGCGACCAGGAGCCCGGACAGCGTGCGGAGTTTGGTGTTGGTCTCCTGCGAGCGCCAGGTCAGCACCCGGAACGCCTGTTCGGCGTTGATGCCGTACACCAGCATGAGCGCGCCCTTGGCCTGCTCGATGACCGCGCGGGCCTGGTACAGCTCGGGCAGGGCGTCGTCGAGGGTCTCCTGCCGATGCGCGGCGAGGGTGTCGGTGACGTCGATGTAGTAGCCGGAGGTGCCCACGACCCGGTTGTGGTCGTCGAAGAGGTGATCACCGACCACGATGACGTGATGCACCGTCCCGCCGGTGTCCACGATGCGATGCCTGCTGCAGAACGGCTCGCCGCTCTCCACCGACCGGGCCAGCGAACTGGCGAACAGCGCGCGGTCATCGGAGTGTTTGTGGGTGAGCAGCAACTGGGTCGTCGGCTGCACCGTGCCGGGAGCGTACCCGTGCATGGCCGCCACCTCGTCCGACCACTCCCAGCGCTGCTCGGCGGTCCAGAACCGGAAGCTGCCGACCGCCTGCGGCCGGCCCGAACCGATCACCTGATCGAGCCCCTGGCCTTCCCCCGAAACCTCACCGCCGAGCATCACCACCCGAGTATGGGCTGCCGGGCGCCCGCCCGGGACCGGATCAGATACGCGAGGCCATCACCGCGTCCAACTGGGCGCTGCTGATCTGGCGGGCCGCGTTGGACACCGAGGTGACCATGCAGTTCCCGAAGGAGCCCAGACGGTCGAACAGGGTGGCCACACCGACGGCCATACCGCGCTCGCTGAAGTGGCTGTCGGCCTCGACGCCGATCTCGTAGCCCTGCGGCATGCGCGAGATCGCCAGCGTCATATCGGTATTGATGAAGCCGATGCCGCCGTCGCCCCAGTTGGTCATCATGCTGGTCGCCTCGGCGACCATGGCGACCCGCTGGAAGGGCGAGAGCTCCTCACCGGTCATCACTCGAATCGGGTTCTGCCAGGTGCGCTTGCGAGCGTTGTTCTCGTGCTCGGTCGGCACCGAGGACCAGTCGTCCTGGGCCGCCGTGCTGCTGAACAACGGGATCTTGGGCTCGGGGCCGGTGGGCGCGAGTTCCAGGGACGGCGGCACCGGTTCCCGCTCGCGGTGCCACAGCTCGCCCGCGGGCTGTTCGGAGGGCCGCAGCAGCACCGCCGACGCCCGGGCCGCGATCTTGCCGTTCTGCACGACGTTCACATCGGCGACGCGGATGCGATTGCCGTCGCGCACCCGCACGGTGGGCAGGGTGGTGTGCTCGAAGCGGGCGGCGCTGAACAGGTCCACGGTCAGGCGCACGGGGGTGAAACCGTCGGTGGCGTGCTCGAGTTCCAGCTGCCGGGCCATGAGCCCGCACAGCGCGGGACCGACGACCTGGGCGGCGCTCCACTGGCTGGCCGCGAACCGCGTCGGCTCGACGCCGTCGCCCAACACATCGAAATACGCCGGGACGTCCACCACGGGTCCACCTGTCCTGTCCGGTACCACTGATCGAATCACTGCTCCCAGACCTAACACACAGGTAGAACTCGTTTCAATACAAAGACCCGCCGCCGGCCGGTGGCATTTCCCACAGCGCCCGGCATACCGTCCGGCAGGTCCGGTGATTAGGGCTCGGGCGGGTCGGGTAACCAGGTCCCATCGGCCCTGAGGTCCGGGGCGGAGAAGAGGACAGTGATGATGCAGCCCGCACCCCTCGGCACCGCCCGCAGGCTGAATCGCAACGACAGCGCCGACACCGCCGTTCCCCGCACCGAAGTCCGCACCCTGCCCGGGCTCGCGCTGACGGCCCTGGCGCTCATCGCGGCGGCACTGGCCGCGACGGCCGCGGGCCACGGCTGGGCGGACGGGGCGCTCTTCGCCACGGTGGCGGCGGTGGCGTTCCTGGGGGCGGGCATCACCCTGCTGGTGACCGAACACGGCCGCGCGGTCCGGCCCGGGCCCCGGGACGAGTGAAAGCGGGCGCCGCGGCGCCGTGCAATTACCTCCGGAACCGGGCTCGGACAAAACAATTTTCGAGCCGGTAAACATCTTCGCAGCGGTGTGCAATCCCGTTGGCGGGCTACAGAATCCCTCCAGTTCATCGGCACGCCGCATGTCGATCTCGAATCGTCGGCGAAAAAGTCTGATCTGACCAGTATTTTCGTTCAGAAATACTCCTGGCCGCACCTTCCGGGCACCCCGGGAAGGGTCTCCGCGCAAACATTCGGCATCCCGGAATCGTTGCCGGACCTGCGAATTCGAGGTTGCAGATGTACTTGCATCTGCGCGGAGCACGGTCCTAGACTCGGGGTGTAAGGCACCGTAGGGGATAACCAGGGAGCCGAACGGTAAACCACCGGCGATTCCGCGCCACAGGTTTGCCGACGGCTTGGCATCAGGGGCGTTCTAATGAACCAGCCAATCAACCTCAGCCGACTCGGGTTCGCCGAAAGGAATCAGCCGGCGCACACCTATTCACGCGAGACGGCGACCGAATTCGTTATCGGACAGGTCGAATCCACCGGAGCGGCCACTCGGTACGATTTCGATATCGACCGAATAGTCACCACCGCACACGCGATGGTGAACGACTGGGATCTGCACTCGCTGCAGCGTGATGCGTTCTGGCGTATCGCGTCCAGTTTCATCAGGCAGTGAACTGAACTGCACTGCACGGCCTGACCGGGGCCCCGCAAGGGGCCCCGCCAGCATGTGCGCACCCCGAAGCAGCGCCGGCACCGTTCCGCGCCGCACGCTCACACCCTATTCATCCACCGGGTTCGGCAGTCCAGCGTCGCCGGCATAGTCACCAGCGCCCGACCTGGTCGACAGCGTTGCCGGGCAACCGTTTTCGGGCACAACAACAGGCCCGTTCGGTGAACGGGCCTATTTGTCTCAGAGCGCGTCGGCGATCTCCGTCAGGAACTCCCGCGACCGCTCCGGCGGCTCGGCCTGCACGCTCAGCTGATCCATGACCTGCCGGTAGAGTTCGAGATCCTCCCGGCGATCCAGGTACAGCGCACTCGTCAGCTGCTCCAGGTACACGATGTCGGGCAGCTCGGATTCGGCGAAGCGCAGCATGGTGAACGAACTGCCCGCGGCCGCATGGCCGCCCGCCGCGTACGGCAGCACCTGAATCGTCACGTTGGGCAGCTGCGAGATCTTGATCAGATACTCGAGCTGCCCACGCATGACAGCGGGGCCACCCACCGGACGCCGCAGCACCGACTCGTCCAATACCGCCCAGAACGTCGGCGCGCCTTCGCGCGTCAGCAGCTCCTGGCGGTGCCTGCGCAGCGATACGCGTCGCTCGCCGTCCTCGTCGTGCCCGAGAGCGACGACGGAGCGGGCGTAATCGGCGGTCTGCAGCAGGCCCGGAATCAGTTGGCCCTCGTACGTCCGGATGGACTTGGCGGCATGTTCCAGACCCAGGTAGGTCTCGAACCAGGATGGCAGCAAATCGCTGTAGCGATGCCACCAGCCCGGCTGGTTCGCCTTGCGTACCAAATCCAGGAACTGTTCGAGCTCACCGGGATCGCTGACGCCGTAGAGGCTCAGCAGATCCCGGATGTCTCGTTCCTTGAATCCGGTTCGCCCGAGTTCCAGGCGACTTATCTTGGCGTGGGAGCCGCGGATGTGTTCACCGGCGGCCTCCCGGGTGATCTTGTTCTCTTCCCTCAGCTTCCGTAGCTGCCCGCCCACCGCAATACGCAGTGCGGTCGGGCCGCGTTCGGCGACAGCGGAATTCACCCGACCGTGGGGAACGGGTTCAGCGATCATGAGGTCCACTCCGATGCTCGGATTGCCGGCAGTGGACACAACAGCAGCGTCGCGAACCACCGCGCCGATTGCCAATGCTACCGCTCAGAACGCCAGATCGTCGAACTCTCCGCTCTTGGCGCCCAGGATGAAGCATTCGATCTCGGGGCGGGTGTAGACCAGGACCGAACCCAGCGGGTCGCGGGAGTTGCGCATGGCCACCCCGCCGTCGGCGAGCTGTGCGAGCTCCACGCAGTTACCACTGGGATTACTGAAAGTGCTCTTGCGCCAAGACAGTTCGGATGGATCGAACTGGGTTGCGGAAATATCCGTCATTTCAGACTCCTATGCCGGTACCGCCCGGTCGGCGGTGATCCAGTACTTGCAAATGTTCGAGCAAATGTTCTTACAGTTGCAACCGCAAGACGAACGATAGCACGCAGGTAGCCCCGCATCGATGGCTCTGCGCACCCTGATCCTTTGCAACACAACAGCATTGATCTTGGTGTCGGATTCATCACTGCGAAGTTGCGAAGATTTTCCGGCGTTACATACCGGTCGGTTCCGTAACTCGCTGTCCAGGCCGATAGCGCGAACCCTCAGGTCAACACTTGGCGAATCTTGTACTGTCACTGGGCATATCCCCCAGCGAACGTGCTGAGCACACCTGTCGAGGAGCCGCCATGTCCGACGTACAACATCCGGCTATCCGCACCGATGTCCCGCATTCCGCGCGGATCTGGAACTACTGGCTGGGCGGTAAGGACAACTACGAGATCGATCGCACGGTCGGGGACGCGAGCCTGGCCATCGACCCCGACATCCGCACCATGGCGATGGAGTCGCGGCAGTTCCTCATTCGCACCGTGCGTACGCTCGCGGGCGAACTGGGGGTGCGGCAGTTCCTGGACATCGGCAGCGGATTGCCGGTTACCCGGAACACCCACGAGATCGCCCAGGAGCTGAATCCGCGGTCAAGGGTGGTCTACGTGGACAACGATCCGCTGGTGCTCGCGCACGGCCGCGCACTGCTCAGCAGCGGCGCCGAAGGGACAATCACCTTCTCGGAGCACGACTTCCACCAACCCGACCGAATTGTCGCAGATGTCCGGAGTGACCTGGATTTCGGCGAACCGATCGCGGTGATGTTCATGGGGGTGCTCGGGCACGCTCGCGTGGCGGGCGACCTCGAGCGCATCGTCGGGGCCCTCATGGCCGAGCTGCCGGCCGGCAGCTACCTCGTGCTGTGGGACGGCACCACCGACAGTGACGCCTACGTGAAGCTGTGGCAGGAGTACGGCAAGTCCGGTGGCGTGCCGTACATCCCGAGACCCAAGGAACAGTTGCTGGCGGCGTTCGACGGGCTGCGACTGCTCGCGCCCGGGTTCGTTCCCATCTCCAAGTGGGGCATCGACCCGGCGGCGATGGAGTTCGCTCCGGACATTTCGGCCTACGGGGGCGTGGCGCGTAAACCCTGACGCCACAACAACACCGATCGGGACGTCAGACCCTCGACACGTTGTGTCGAACGTGCAGATGCACTTGCATCTGCACGATTCACGCCCCTACACTCGGTTAACCAATTCCACCCTCGGCCAGAGGCATCCCATGACACAGATGCTCGCCCCCAGCACCGAACTTTCCGGTGACGATTGCGACGTAGAACCGCGCGGCCTCAGTTATCGCCGGGCCCGCACCATACTGCACGCACACGATCAGCACTTCGCCTGTCGGCAGTATCTAGCCGCCATCGCGTATCTCTCCGCGGACAACGACGTCGACTGAAACCCGGTCCCCTCGCGGGGGTTCGGCACGCTTGCCCCGGTGAGCGTACACACCCCCGCGGACCAGGTTTCCGGCGCCCTTGCCGCGCACCGGCTCCCGATCGACTCTTGCGTTCTCGCCTTGCAAGACACAGCATTAGGCGGGTACTCCGGATAGGGAACTGCCGTCACGTGGAAGAGCGCCGAGATGATTCTGACTGCCGCCCACGATTTGCTGGCCACTGGAGCGTCACTGGCCCAAGTCTTCGATCCGACCCCGGAAACCCCGCCGGCCGCCGATAAGCTACTGCGCCTGGTCCGCTACTTCACCTGGTTCGTTCTACTCTCCGGCACGATCGCCATCATCTACGCCGGTGGCCGGTTCGCCTGGGAGAAGTGGAGCGGCGGGGCGCTGCAGTCGCCCAAGCAGATCGCGGGCGCACTGGTGGGCGGCGTGATCGCCACCAGCGCGGGCACCATCATGAATGCCGTTATCGGGCAATAGCGGTGGGCGGCCCGGCTGTTCACGCGGCCGGGCACCGATATACGGGGCTACCGCCACTGTCGTCTCAGACAAGCCCGGCGGAACCGGGCCGCCCGTCGTCCCTACGCCGAAGCGGCGTGGGCGGTCTCGACGGTGCGCCCGACGATGTCCGCAGCGGGGGAATCCTCGGCGTCGGCGGATTCGCCCGGGGCGCCGACCATTTCCTCGAACCGGGCCACCACCTTCTGGTGGTAGAGCCCGAAGAGATCCTCGAACAGCGCCAGCTGCGCCTCGCTCGGACCGCCCTCGGATTCCCAGACAGCGATGAGCGCGCGCCACACCAGCACGTGCAGATCCGGCGACACCGCGAAGTAGGCCTGGACCGCCTCGGGCACCTCGAGGATCATCTCGCCGATGGAATTGAGCACCGCGCGCTGCATGTTGTGCCCGAGAGCGGTCAGCAGTCGGCGCAGCAGCCCGAGTTCGATGCGCAGCATCCGGTACGGGTCCGGATCGGCGCCGCGCGCAAGGGTTTCCAATTCGTCGATCTCGGCCTTGAAGACCGACGGATCGATGGCCCGCTCACTCCCGGTGTAGGCGAGCAGCGCCTCCAAGGCGATACCGCGCTCCTCCTCGACGATATTGCCGAACATCTCGGCGGCGATCTCGGGCGCGGGCATCGAGAGGCGGAACAATCGCCGGTACACGTCCACGCCGCCCTCGGCGCGCACGTCGCGGATGACGAATCCCTTACCGCGATGGGCGTCCACGAATCCGTAGGATTCCAGTCGCCCCAGAATCAATTGCGCCGTCGCACGATTCAGATCGAACTCGTCGGCGACCTGCCGAACGGACGGCATCAGACCACCGGGGGCGTACTCTCCCGCTGCGACCCGCCGCGCCAGTTCGTCGGCGACGTCAGCGACGACCGTCCGGTCTCCCATCGTGTCACCTCTCCAGAACCTAGTACACGTCCCAGACAGTGTAGGTGTTTACTCGGACAACTGCACAAGTCTGGGAATTCACGTCAGCTATTCGGCGAGCAGCTGTGCGACCGTCACAAATTCGTAGCCCCGAGCCCGCAGTTCCGCGACGATCGGGCCGATGGCCGCGCGCGACGCCGCACCGGATTCGTACATGGTGTGCAGCAGCACGATCGATCCCGGGCGCACCCGCTCGACGGTTTCGGACACGATCTCCGCCGTGGTGGGCCGCTTGCCCGAATCGGGTTCCACGTCCCACATGACCGTGGTCCGATCGTGGTCCGCGAGGTAGCGCGGCAGTGCGAAGAGTTTCTTGCCGTTGGGCGGGCGGAACGTGATCACGCCCCGGTATCCGGTTTTCGCGATCTCGGCGTCGGTGTGCTCGATCTCCTCGCGCACGGTGTCCGCGCCGACCAGGATCATGCGCCGGTGGGTGAAGCTGTGGTTGCCGATCTCGTGGCCCGCGCGTGCGATGGCCGCGCCCAGGTCCGGATCGGCCGCCAACTCCCGGCCGACGAGATAGAAGGTCGCCGGAATTCCGACGTCGGCAAGGGCTTTCAGGACCTCGGGGGTGTAGGCGGTGGGACCGTCGTCGAGTGTGAGCGCGACGATTTTGCGGTCGGTGTCCACGCGCGGGACGATGCGCCCGGCGACCTGGTAGGTGCGCGAATTCATCAGCACGTACAGACCGGCGGCGATCACCAGCGCCACGACCAGGGCCAGGGCCGCGCCGATGAGCAGCCTGCGTTTCGTCATTCCTACCCGTCCAACTCCCCGTCCGCGGCGGCCAGATTCGCGCCCCAGCGGTCCGACCACTTCCACAGCGCCTCCAGCGCCAGCCCGAGTTCGGCTCCGGCCGTGGTCAATTCATACGACTTGTCCGGCTGCTTCGCCACCACACCGGCGTCCTGCAGGCGCTGCATGCGCACCGACAGCATGCTCGACGAGCAATTCCCCATGCGCCGGCGCAGTTCCAGGAAGCCGAGCGGTCCGGGTTCGAGTTCCCAGATCACGCGCAGCATCCACCGCTGACCGAGCAGGTCCATTGCGGCGAGCACCGGGGCGTCCGAGGGCTCGGCGCGGCTGTTGGACGACAGTGGCTGGCTTGCGCTTCTCATTTCGAACCACCATATTGGTTCTAAATCAGAAGCAGTCAACGGGGCCGGAGGTCAGCGCGTGGAATCGACGGGGAATGAATCGGATGCGACGGCCGGGCGGCGGATCGTGCTGGTCACCGGTGCGTCCCGGGGCATCGGCGCGGAGACCGCGCGGGTGCTCGCCGCTCGCGGCGATCACGTCGTCGTCAACTATCGCGAGAAGCGCAAGCGCGCGGAGACCCTGGCCGCGGACCTTCGAGCGGCCGGGGGCAGCGCGTCGGTGGCGGGCGCGGACATCGCCGACCCGGACAGTGCTCGCGCGCTCGTCGACGGCGTGGTGGCCAAGTTCGGCCGGCTGGACGTGCTGGTGCTCAACGCGTCCGGCGGGCTCGAGCGCGACGCCGCGCCCGAGTACGCCATGCTGCTGAACCGGGACGCGCAGGCCCGGCTGGCGACGCTCGCGCTGGAGCACCTGCCCGCAGGCGGTCACCTGGTCTTCGTCACCAGCCACCAGGCCCACTTCTCCCCCGGCCGCCCGGTCCCGGCGGGCTACGAGCCCATCGCGGCGAGCAAACGCGCCGGTGAGGACGCGCTGCGCGCGATGATCCCCGAATTCGACCGGCGTGGAACAGGTTTCACCGTCGTCTCCGGCGACATGATCGACGGCACCATCATCGTCCGCCTCCTGGAACGCCGCGACCCCGACGCCGTGACCGCCCGCCGCGACCACGGCGCCCTGCCCACCGTCGAGGAGTTCGCGACCGCCGTCGCCGACGCGACGGTCGCCACCACCCCGCCGGGCCACACCCACTACGTCGGCGGCGCGGACTTCCACCCCGCCACGGTGTAACCCCGGGTTCGACCGCCGCCGGGTCGACCGCCGCCTGTTCGCCATCGGCGGGCTCAGCTGGAACAGCGGCGTGGGGCGGCGTCTTCCGGTGGGCGGACACGTATATGACCGGTGCCGGGCGGTGCGGAGGGGCGGGGCATCGACCGCCGGATCCGGTGCAGAAAGCGCCATTGAGCGGCCGTTCGTGCTGGTGGGCGGGGAAAGCGGTTGGCGGGGTGGGGGCCGGCGTGCGAGCATCTCCGGATGCCGCACTGGGTCGAGGTTCTGCCTGCTTTCATGCTCGCCTGTCTGATGCTGGCCGCGCTGCCGGGGCCCGCGACCGCGCTGTTTCTGCAGCGGTCGGTGCGCGACGGGCGCAAGGCGGGGCTGGCCGCGGTGGTGGGCAACGAGATCGGGATGGTCGGGTGGACCCTGGCGGGTGGGCTCGGGTTGTCGGCGTTGCTGGTGGCGAACCGGGTCATGAATCAGGCGGTGCACGTCCTGGGCGCGGTGGTGCTCATCTGGCTCGGCGTGCAGGCGTGGCGCGGAGCCCGGGGCACGGGCGGGGACGACGCGTTCGGGGCCGCGCTGACCGCGGCGCTGCCGGGCGGGCGCACCCCGGCCGCTGCGTTCCGGGCGTCGCTGGTCTCGATCGCCGCCAACCCCAAGGCCGCGGTGTTCGGCCTGACGATCCTGCCGCAGTTCCTGCCGGAATCCGGCCCGGTGCTGCCGACGGTGATCATCCTGGCGTTCATCCAGCTGGCCATCGACACCACCTGGTGTGTGGGCGTGGTCCTGGCCGCCGACCGGGCCGGAAACTGGCTGCGCCGCACGGGCATTCGCCAGCGCGTGGAGCGCGCTCTCGCCGCGGTGCTGGTCGGCCTGGGCATCGGGCTCGCCGCCGAGGCCCGCTGACCGCATCCCGGTAATCGGAACGAACTCTCCCGGTGCGTACGCCTCGAGGATGAGCGTGCCGATGCTCGCGGCGTGTCTCTGGACCGAGTTCGGGGCCGGCAACCGACACGGTCGATCCGCGACGCCGCTGCCGCCCGTCGACCCCGCACCCCGCCGACGACTCGAATCGGCGCTGTCGGTTCCAACCTGCGACCGCGCGAAGCATGCCTCGGACGCGCATCCCGCCGCCGCTGTCGGTGAGCACGCGATCGGCGACTCGGTTCGAGCGCACTCACCCCCTGTTCACTCATGACCGGGGCAGGATCCGTCGGTCCGATCTCGTGAGCGCGTGCGCACGCCGGTGCCCGAGTGCACGGGCCGGGGTTATGTTTGGGGTGGGGCGCGCTGGCAACTACCTGGCGAGGAGGTGTGGGGCGTGGTCAACGATGTGGAGAAACGGTGGAACGACCCGGGAGCGCTGCGCCGGGCCGCTCGGTACGTGATCGGGGTGTTGATCGTGGCCGCGGTGGCGGCGGTGATCGTGTTCGTGTGGGCGGCCGCGCGGAATCAGTGTCTCGAGGCCGACACCATGCTGTGCGACTCGACCGCGCGGGTGATCGTGGGACTGGTGCCGGGCGGGGTGCTGCTGGCCGGGGGTGTGGGGGCGTTCGTGATCACCATCCGGGAGTGGGCGGCGGGGCGCACGTGGCCCATCTGGCAGGGGGCCGGGTGGTTCCTGCTCACGCTGATGGTCGCCTACCTGTCCATCGCGGGCTCGGCGGGCTGACCCCCGACGTCGGCGCACCCGGGGTGTACGCGCCGGTTGCGGCGGGGAGCCGCAAGTAAGGTCACGGCCGCGGATCACCAGCCTGTACATCCCGTGCTCACACGGGGCACCGAGGCGCGCTATCGGCCGAGTTGTCGTGGTGGTCGAACGGGGTGCCCCGGATTCCGGCGCGGGCGGCCAGGAAGCGGGCGAGCCGGATGTTGCGCTGCCAGAACGGGTCGTAGCCGGCGGTGCGGCGGCGGGCGCGGGTGCGAGCGCCCGGCAGACGATCGTCGAGACTCCGCAGGCGAACGGTTGTGGACGCCGCCGCGCCCGTCAGCGTCGTCCAGGGGCGGACCGGCGTCGAACGTAAGGGCGTGTCCGCCAGCAGGGTTCGCATCAGCGGTTCGCCGCTGTAGTAGGCCAGGGCCCCGAGCAGCGGCGCGGCGCCGAGCCGCTGCAGCCGGACGGCCGGGGCGCCGCCGGCCAGCAACCTGGTCGCGGCGCCGGCCATCTTCGCGGTCCAGTCCGGTGCGACGCCGGCGGTGGCGACCATGTAGTCCACCATTTCCATGCCCTCGGCCGCCGAATGCGGGATGAGTTCCTCCGCGACGCCGAACACGTGGGCGATGTACGCCCAGTAGTGCATGACGTCGTCGAGTTCGTCTGTCGTGCAGCGGCGGCCGTGGACGTGGTCGAAGCAGATCGGGGTCAGCCCGAAGGTGACGGCCGCGCCCATGGTGGTGGCGTTGGATATGGGGCTGCCGTGCCGGGCGAAATGCGCGTCGCCCCAGCGCCGCCGGAGCATGGCGCGGACCTGGGCGTGCATGAGGCGCACGCGCACGGTGTCGTGCAGGATCGGATTGCGGCGCTCGAGCGCCCCGGGCGCGGTGACACTGCCGAACCAGACAGCGGATTCGAGATTGCGGCGGTAGGGGTCGTGCACGAAGCGACCGGTCGCGCCCACGGCCGAGGCGACCTCCGCGCCCACGAACGTGCCCATGAAATCCTGCACGCCCATGGCCATCTTCCCGGCGGTGGAGACGTTGATCCAGCGCCGCCGCCCGCGCTCCCAGCGGTCGGGGTCGAACCACGCGGGCGGTGTGTCCAACCGCGCGATCAACCGGACCAGTTCCGGCAACGGGTCTTCGACGCTGTCGATCCCGTACGCGAGTGCCCGATCCAATTGTCTTCGCCCGGTGGCGGTTCCACTGCGCCGGAACGCGGCGACCAGGGCGTCCATCGGCTCGTCGCCCTGCCACAGGTGATCGGCCATCAGCCGGGTGCGCGGGGTCTCGACGGGTTCGAGCCGGACGTCGAGCCACGGCGACAGCATCGCCCGGCGCGGTTCGAACCACAGGTCGGAGGGCACGGCCCGGGGCGGCGCGGGACGCAGGGCCATGCCGGGCCGGTAGTAGTAGTCGTAGGGATGACCACCGCTCACGGGCGGGGATTCGGTGTGCGGCAGCATCGTTCAGAACCCTGTCAGCTGACGGAAGGTGGTGATCGCGTCCCCGCCGGAGCCGGCGTGGACGGGGCAGTAGTGCTTGGGATCGCCCCGGTGTTCGGGTGCGGGCCAGAACATCTCCGGCGCCTGCGGCGGCCCGAGCGCGGCCGGCCGTTTCCCGGCGGCGCGGCGGCGGGCGGCCCGGATGCGCGGGAAGGAGTAGTTCACCGCGTCCGGGGTCACCCGGTGCAGCGCCGAGAGGGACCGGCACAGCCGGTCGAACACCCATTGATCGCGGGCGGTCCAGGTGAATCCCATGGTCCGCCGTATCGCCGGATCGCACAGGCCGACGGTCACGAACTTCACCAGGCGTGCTCCGGAGGGCCGGATCACGCCTTCCCACAGCGGTTCCGGTAGGCGTCGCAGCACCGGGAACGGTGGCACCGGCGCGGTGTCGATGAGGTTGAACACGTCCCACGCGGCCCGGGTCGGCTCCAGGGTGTCCCGGCACATGTCGCGCCAATAGCGTTGGAAATCGGGCCAGCTCGGCGGCACCACCCGCATGCTCATGCCGTAGTGCTCGTACCAGCGGTGGTGCTCGCGCCAGAGCTGTTCGCGCTGTGCGCCACTCAGCCCGCCCATGAAGAGTTCGGCCGTGCGCAGGGTCTGCACGAAGAACACCGCGTGCGCCCAGTAGAAGGTCGCGGGATCGAGCGCGTGGTATCTGCGCCCTTGGGCGTCAACGCCTTTGATGGTCCGGTGGTATCCGACGATCTCCCGCGCGGTCACGCGCGCTCGCGGCCCGTCGAACACCACCCCGACGATCGGGTAGGCAGAGCGCAGCACCCGTTGATACGGCTCGCCCGCTATCTCGGAATGGAACTCCACGCCCGCGCCCAGCCCGGGGTGCATGTTCTGCACCATGCCCATGAAAAAGCCGGTCGGCGCGTAGTAGAGCGATCCGAAGATCTTCCACGTCAGCGATTCCGGGCCCAGGGCGACGGGTTCGGATCGGTCGCTGCCGGCGGCGGCATATGACACCATGACCACAGGCTGACACGAATGAATACTCGCGTTCAATTCGCGTTCCGAACCGCGCCGGGATAGAGATGCCACCGAAACGACAGCTGCCGAAAACCCCTGCCGGACAGCGCCGATCACCGCAACAGGAGCGCTCGCGCGCCATGGTCGCGCGCATCGTCGACGCCGGCCAGCGTGTCCTGATCACGCACGGCTACGACGGCGCCTCGACCAATCGCATCGCCGACGCGGCGGGCATCAGCCCGGGTTCGCTGTACCAGTACTTCCCGAACAAGGATGCCGTGGTCGCGGCCGTCATCGAGCGATACACCGCCGAGGTCGCCGACCGGGTGCGGCCCCGCGTGCTCGCGAATCTGACCCGCAGGCCCGAGATCGCGGTTCCGGAAACGATTTCCGAGCTGCTGGACGCGCTCGGCGACGACCGCGAACTGCTGCGCGCGGTGGTCGAGCAGACCCCGCGGCTGTCCACCGGCGCGACGGTGCTCGCGTTCGAGCAGCAGATCGGCGAACTGGCCCGGCTCGCACTGAGCATGCGCTCCCGCTCGGTTCCGGCCTCGGTCGACTTCGACGCCACCGCCTGGATGCTGGTGCGCACCGTCGAGCACCTCACCATTCGCTATCTACTCGACGCCCCGCCCATCCCCCGCGACCGCTTCCTCGCCGACATCACCCGCCTGATACTCAATTTCTTCCAGGAACCGCAGGATCCGGCCGGCCGTCCGCGAGCCGGACGCGAGCACCCCTAGCCCGTGCCGCGAGCCGCCACCGCATGCGCAGCTCAGCGCGCGGCGGCCGTTCGCGGCGCGGGCAGCGCCAGCAGCAGTTCGACAGCGCGGGCCGCGCTCTGGGCGGCGCTCTCCATGGTCGCGGACCAGTCGGTGCGGGTCCAGTCGCCGGCCAGGACCAGGGTGGGCACCGACGTCCGCTGCGCGGGGCGCAGACCGTCGGTGCCGACCACCTGGGAGAAGGTGGCCCGCGGCATGGGAACCACCTGTGCGTGCAGGACTTTCGCGTCCGCGGCGGCCGGATAGTAACGGCGCAGCAGCGCCATCTGCTCGTCCACCACCTCGTGGCTCGGCTTGTGGATCTGCGCGTACGCCCCGCTGGTGGTCAGGCAGTACAGCCAGCCGTGCTCGGTGTCGCGGCCGTGCATGCGCTGACGGTCGAAGACCTGATCGATCACCCCCGCGCCGCCGATCAATGCCTCCATCGCACCCTCGGTGCCGAGCGGGCGATCCAGGTACAGGTTGGTGCTGACGATCGGGGTGAAGCCCAGTTTGTCGGCGGCGGAGTAGATCTCGTCGTGTTCGGGAAGCTCGTCGAGCAGTCCGCCGAGCGTCGAGTTGGGCACCGCGCACACCACCGCGTCGGCGGGCACGGTCTCGCCGTCCGCCAGCAGCACGCCCGTCACCGCGCCGTCGCGCACCAGGATCCGCCGGGCCACCGCCCGGTGGCGCACCTGCACCCCGGTGCGCTCGAAGAGCCGCTGCGCACCGGTGACGAAGAGGGTGTCCAGATCGGTGGTGGGGTAGCCGATGCTCACCGCGCGGCGATGCTTGACGCCCAGGCGAATTCCGGTGGCCAGCACATCGGCGAAGACCTTGGCCGATTCCTGGCGCACCGGTTCGGCCGCGATGCCCAGGGCCAGCCAGTCCCAGAGCGCCTCGCGGGCGGTCGGCGGCATGCCGAGCCGCCGGAACCATTGGTCGGTGGTGAGGTCGGCGAGATCGGCGGGCTGGTTCAGGCACTGCCAGCCCATCCGCACGGTGGCCAGCGCCGCGCGGGCGCGGTCGGCCGCCGAGGCGTCGGGGTGCGCGCCCAGTAGCGATCGGAGCGCCTGAAATCCCTTGGTGCCCATCGTGGTGGCGCGCCCGCCCGGCCAGCGCAGCACGCCCGAATGCGGGAACGTCACGTGTTCGCGGGTGCCGATGCTGGTCAGGTAGCGGAACAGGTGGTCGTAGCCGCTGGCGATGACGTGCTGCCCGTTGTCCGGAACATCGTGCAGCTGAGCCACTTCCAGCGCGTGGGTGCGCCCGCCGAGCCGACCGCGCCGTTCCAGCAGCGTCACCTGTCTGCCGGCCTCGGCCAGCCATACCGCGGAGGCCAGGCCCGCCAGCCCGCCCCCGATCACCACGTACCGTCGCTGATCGTTCATGCGCGCTCCCGGAGGCAGAACCTACCAGTGCAAGGTAGCGCCGCGACGGTGCGGTCGTCCGAGAATCCGGCGAAACATGGTGCCGGACCTACGGATACGACGGTGGCGGCCGCCCGGGGCGGGCGGCCGCCAACCCCCACCCCGGAAAACAGGCGGCGCCGAGGCCGCGCCCCA